>NZ_JBFTEP010000065.1:0-20712 GCF_047229365.1 Cellulomonas pasadenensis
GAACCAGCCGGCGGTGCCGACGGCGAGGACCGTCACGGCGGCGACAGACGCGTACTGCGCTGTGCGCGTGGCACGCCCGCGGCCTGCGTCGACGCGCGCGCCCCGTCGGGCGTACCCCGTCGGGCGCGCCCGGGCGGGCGCCGTCCCCTCGTAACGCGTCGTTGACACGGCAGGACTACATTCGCGGCCATGGCGGACCTGTTCGACGACTACCCGGCAGGGGCTGCCTGGGACGAGATGATCGGCCCGGACGGCGAGGTCCGGACGGCGTACCGCAACGTGCACGCGGCCCTCGCGCAGCTGTCCGACGGCGAGCTGCGGGCGCGGGCCGACACGCTGGCCCGCTCGTACCTCACGCAGGGGGTCACCTTCGACTTCGCGGGCGAGGAGCGGCCGTTCCCGCTCGACGTCGTCCCGCGCGTGGTGGGCGGCGACGAGTGGGAGCACGTCGCGCCCGGCGTGCAGCAGCGGGTGCGGGCGCTCGAGGCGTTCCTCGCCGACGTGTACGGGCCGCAGAAGGCCGTCGCCGACGGCGTGGTGCCGCGCTCGGTCGTCGTCTCCTCGACGCACTTCCACCGCGCGGCCCGCGGCATCGAGCCGCCCAACGGGGTCCGCGTGCACGTGTCGGGGATCGACCTCGTGCGCGACTCGCTGGGCGGGTGGCGGGTGCTCGAGGACAACGTGCGCGTGCCGTCGGGCGTCAGCTACGTGCTGAGCAACCGCCGGGCGATGGCGCAGACGTTCCCCGAGCTGTTCGCGACGCTGCGCATCCGGCCCGTCGTCGACTACTCGCGCCGGCTGCTGGCGGCGCTCATCGCCGCGGCCCCGGCGGGCGTCGACGACCCCACGGTCGTCGTCCTCACCCCGGGCGTCTACAACAGCGCGTACTTCGAGCACACGCTGCTCGCGCGGACGATGGGCGTCGAGCTCGTCGAGGGGCGCGACCTGTACTGCTCGGGCGGGCGCGTGTGGATGCGCACCACGCAGGGCCGGCGGCGGGTGGACGTCATCTACCGGCGGGTCGACGACGAGTTCCTCGACCCGGTCGTGTTCCGCTCCGACTCCCTGCTCGGCTGCCCGGGACTGATGACGTGCGCACGCCTGGGCACGGTGACCCTCGCGAACGCCGTCGGCAACGGCGTCGCCGACGACAAGCTGCTCTACACCTACGTCCCCGACCTCATCCGGTACCACCTCGGCGAGGAGCCGGTGCTGCCCAACGTGGACACGTGGCGCCTGGAGGACCCGGGTGCGCTCGAGGAGGTCCTCGACCGGCTCGACGAGCTCGTGGTCAAGCCGGTCGACGGGTCGGGCGGCAAGGGCCTGGTCGTCGGGCCGGCCGCGTCCCGCGCCGAGCTCGACGCCCTGCGGTCCCGCCTGCGCGAGGACCCGCGCGGGTGGATCGCGCAGCCGGTGGTGCAGCTGTCGACCGTGCCGACCCTCGTCGACGAGGGGCTGCGTCCGCGCCATGTCGACCTGCGCCCGTTCGCCGTCAACGACGGCGAGCAGGTGTACGTGCTGCCGGGCGGGCTCACGCGCGTGGCGCTGCCGGAGGGGCAGCTCGTCGTGAACTCGTCGCAGGGCGGCGGCTCGAAGGACACGTGGGTGCTCGGCGGGCGCGTCCCGCGGCGCTCCCGGCAGCAGGCGCAGCACCAGCGCCCGCCGGTCGCGCAGGACGCGTCGGTCCCGATCGACGCGAACCCGCAGGACGCGCGCGTCCAGGTGATGCAGCAACAGCAGCAGCAGCAGCAGGCCGCCGGGGGTGCGACGTGCTGAGCCGCATCGCCGAGTCCCTGTTCTGGATCGGCCGGTACGTCGAGCGGGCGGACGACACCGCGCGCCTGCTCGACGTGCACGTGCAGATCCTCCTCGAGGACCCGTGGGCCGAGGAGGACGCCGCGTGCCGGTCGCTCCTGTCGGTCATGGACCGGCCCGCGCCGCCGCCGGACGTGGAGGTGGGGCGCGAGCACGTCCTCGACGTGCTGGCCTACGACCGGTTCTCCCCGTCCGCGATCGCCGGTGCGCTCGTCTCCGCCCGCGAGAACGCCCGGCGCGCGCGCGAGATCGTGTCGACCGAGCTGTGGGAGTGCCTCAACGCCACCTGGAACCAGCTGCCGACGCACATGCGCCCGACCCGCCCGCACGACTACTTCACGTGGGTGCGTGAGCGGGCCGCGATCGTCGCCGGGATCATGGACGGCACGACGTCGCGGGACGAGACCTGGTCGTTCATGGTGCTCGGCCGGTCGATCGAGCGTGCGGACATGACCGCACGCCTGCTGACGACGCGCGCGCTCGCGGGCTCCGCCGGGCCGGGCTGGACGACGCTGCTGCGCTCGTGCGGCGCCCACGAGGCGTTCCTGCGCACGTACCGCGGCACCGCGCCCGACGAGCGGGCGGCCGGCTTCCTGCTGCTGGACCGCCTCTTCCCGCGCTCGATCGTCTCCGCGCTGAACCAGGCGGAGGCGTGCCTGACCGCGCTGGAGCCGGTGAGCGACCGCGCCGGCATCGACGACGCGCGCCGGCACATCGGCCACGTCCGCTCGAACCTGGAGTACCGCCCGCTCATGGTGATCCTCGACGACCTGCCGCGCGAGATGGAGCTCGTGCAGCGCGCGTGCTCCGCCGCCTCGGACGCGATCCGCGGGCGCTACTTCCCGTCGGGCGCGGAGCTGACGTGGGTGGGGGAGGCGCTGTGAGCCGGCTGCGGATCGTGCACACGTCGGCGTTCCGGTACGCGGAGCCCGTGCAGGCGTCGTACAACGAGGCGCGCGTGACGCCGCTGTCGCAGCCGGGGCAGTCCGTGCTGGCGACGCGGGTCGACGTGCAGCCGCAGACGTGGTCGCACGACTACCGCGACTACTGGGGCACCCACGTCACGGCGTTCGAGGTGCTCGCGCCGCACCGGTCGTTGCTGCTCACGGCGGAGCACGTCGTGGAGGTCGCCGACCGTTCCACGCCGTCGGCGGACGTCGGGTGGGACCTGCTGCGGGGCGCCGAGGTGCGCGACCGGCTCGCGGAGTTCCTCGCCGACGGGGCGACCACCGCCGTGCCGGAGGACGTCGTGGCGCTCGCCCGGGCGGCGGCGGACGGCCGCTCGCCGGCGGCCGCCGCCGAGGCGGTGTGCCGCGCGGTCCGCGAGGAGCTGGAGTACATCCCGGGCGTGACGACGGTGCACACGCCCGCCGCGGAGGCGTGGGTGGCGCGCACCGGCGTGTGCCAGGACATGGCGCACCTCGCGCTCGGCGCCCTGCGGTCGGTCGGCATCCCCGCGCGGTACGTCTCCGGGTACCTGCACCCGGACACCGGGGGCGAGGTGGGACGCACCGTGAGCGGCGAGTCGCACGCGTGGGTCGAGTGGTGGACGGGCGAGTGGTACGGGTTCGACCCCACCAACCGGGTCGCCGTGGGCGACCGGCACGTCGTGCTGGGCCGGGGGCGGTCGTACGACGACGTGCCGCCGCTGCGCGGCATCTACGCGGGTCCGCAGACGGAGGACCTCGTGGTGGAGGTCCGCATCACGCGGGAGGCGTGAGGCCGCGGCGCACCGCCCTGCCGTCACGGCGGGGCGCGCGTCACGGCACGGCACGGGTCAGCGCACGCGCTCACGGGACGAGGCGCGAGCCGAGCAGGACGTCGAGCGCCGCCCGGTCGCCGCGCACCCGCAGCCGCGCGTCGTCCAATGTCGTGCGCCGCCACAGCAGCAGCGCCAGGTCCTGCGCCGGCCCGCTGACGACGACGTCGGGTCCTGCACCGTCCGGCCCTGCACCGTCGAGCCCGGCCCCGCCGAGGGTCCAGGAGCGGCCGGCGTCGTCGGCGTCGACGCGCACGCGCACCGCGAGCGGCGGGGTGCGCCCCAGCCGCACCTGCCGCGGCTGCATCACCGTGACCAGCTCGTCGACCGTGTCGGCCCACAGCGCGGGGGCGGGCGCGCCCGCGACCGGTGCCGGGCCGGGGAGCGCGGCGGCCCGCCGGAGGTCGACCAGGTGCACCAGCGTCTCGTGCACCTGACGACGGTGCCAGAAGGCCGCGGGGCCCGGGCCGAGCAGCGTGCTCGAGGGCGCACCGGGGTCCACCGCCGCGAGCGTGGCCCGCAGCTCGGCCGCGCAGCGCGCGTAGAGCTCGTCCAGCACGAACGGCCCGCGCCCGAGGGGGACCTCGCGCCGGCGTGCCGCCTCCGCCGCCGCCCAGTGGTGGATGCGTGCCAGGTGCACGACGAGGCTGCGCACGCGCCACCGGCCGCACCACGGCACCCGCGCCTGCGGGTCGGCGCGGCGGACGCCGTCGAGGAAGGCCTCCTGCAGGTGCGCGAGGACGTCGAGGTACGTGGCGTCGCAGCCCGGCGCGTGCACCGGCGGTCCGTCGGGTCCCGCGGGGACCGGTGGGGCCGACACGTCGCTGGTCATGGGAGCATGGTGGTACCGACCCGCGACCGCCCACCAGGGCCGAGCCGTCCCCGTCGGAGCCGACCGAGAACGACAGACCTCCGGCGCCGTCCACCGGCGCCCCCACGACCCGGGAGCCTGAGAGCGCGTGTCCCCGATCCCGAGCGCCGCCGCCGCGGCACGCATCGCCCCGGCGGCCACGACGCCCGAGCTGCTGCGCAACTTCTGCATCATCGCGCACATCGACCACGGGAAGTCGACCCTCGCCGACCGGATGCTGCAGCTCACCGGCGTCGTCGAGGCGCGTGCCATGCGCGCGCAGTACCTCGACCGCATGGACATCGAGCGCGAGCGCGGCATCACGATCAAGTCGCAGGCCGTCCGCATGCCGTGGGAGGTCGACGGCACGCCGTACGCCCTCAACATGATCGACACCCCCGGGCACGTCGACTTCACGTACGAGGTCTCGCGGTCGCTCGCCGCCTGCGAGGGTGCCGTGCTGCTGGTCGACGCCGCCCAGGGCATCGAGGCGCAGACGCTCGCGAACCTCTACCTCGCGCTCGAGAACGACCTGCAGATCATCCCGGTGCTCAACAAGATCGACCTGCCGGCGGCGCAGCCCGAGAAGTACGCGGAGGAGCTCGCCGGCCTCGTCGGCGGCGACCCGGAGGACGTCATGCGCGTCTCCGGCAAGACGGGCGAGGGCGTCGAGGCGCTGCTGGACCGCATCGTGCGCACCGTGCCGGCCCCCGTCGGCGACGCCGCGGCGCCGGCCCGCGCGATGATCTTCGACTCCGTCTACGACACCTACCGCGGCGTCGTGACGTACGTGCGGGTCGTCGACGGCCACCTCGACCCGCGCGAGCGCATCGCGATGATGTCGACGCGCGCGACCCACGAGCTGCTCGAGATCGGCGTCATCTCGCCCGAGCCCGTGCCCACCAAGGGGCTCGGCGTCGGCGAGGTCGGCTACCTGATCACGGGCGTGAAGGACGTGCGCCAGTCGAAGGTCGGCGACACGGTGACGAACTCCGCCAAGCCGGCCTCCGACCCGCTCGGCGGCTACTCCGACCCGAAGCCGATGGTGTTCTCGGGGCTGTACCCGATCGACGGCACCGACTACCCGGTGCTGCGCGACGCGCTCGACAAGCTCAAGCTCAACGACGCCGCGCTGAACTACGAGCCCGAGACCTCCGTCGCGCTCGGGTTCGGCTTCCGCGTCGGGTTCCTCGGCCTGCTGCACCTCGAGATCATCCGGGAGCGGCTGGAGCGCGAGTTCGACCTCGACCTCATCTCCACGGCGCCGAACGTCGTCTACGACGTGGTGCTCGAGGACCGCACCGAGGTCCGCGTGACGAACCCGAGCGAGTTCCCCGGCGGCAAGATCCGCGAGGTGCACGAGCCGGTCGTCAAGGCGACGATCCTCGCGCCCAGCGAGTTCATCGGCGCGATCATGGAGCTCTGCCAGGGCAAGCGCGGCGACCTGCAGGGCATGGACTACCTGTCCGAGGACCGCGTCGAGATGCGCTACGTGCTGCCGCTCGCCGAGATCGTGTACGACTTCTTCGACCAGCTGAAGTCGCGCACGCGCGGCTACGCGAGCCTGGACTACGAGCCGGTCGGCGACCAGGTCGCCGACCTGGTGAAGGTCGACATCCTGCTGCAGGGCGAGCAGGTCGACGCCTTCAGCTCGATCGTGCACAAGGACAAGGCGTACGCGTACGGCGTCATGATGACGGCGAAGCTCAAGGACCTCATCCCGCGCCAGCAGTTCGAGGTGCCGATCCAGGCGGCGATCGGCTCGCGGATCATCGCGCGCGAGACGATCCGCGCGATCCGCAAGGACGTGCTCGCCAAGTGCTACGGCGGTGACATCACCCGCAAGCGCAAGCTGCTGGAGAAGCAGAAGGAGGGCAAGAAGCGCATGAAGACCATCGGCCGGGTCGACGTGCCGCAGGAGGCCTTCATCGCCGCGCTGACGTCGGAGGGCGCCGGCTCCAGCGGCGGCCGGGACGCGAAGGACGCGAAGAAGAAGTGACGGTGCGGGCATGAGCCCGGCGCTGCCCGACGGCGACGTCCCGCCGGACGACGGCGGGCTGCCGCCGTCGGTCGTGGCGCGGTCGGCCGGCCGTGCGTTCGGCGTGTACCTGCACGTGCCGTTCTGCGCGGTGCGCTGCGGCTACTGCGACTTCAACACGTACACCGCCACCGAGCTCGGCGGCGGCGCGAGCCTGGCCGCGTACGCCGCGACGGCGCTCGGGGAGATCGCGCTCGCGGACCGCGTGCTGCGCGACGCGGGGCTGCCGGCCCGACCGGTCTCGACGGTGTTCGTCGGCGGCGGCACGCCCACGCTGCTGCCCGTCGACGACCTGGCGCGGCTGCTGGGCGGCGTGCGGGACACGTGGGGCCTGGCGCCCGACGCCGAGGTGACCACCGAGGCGAACCCGGACTCGGTCACGCCGGACGGCCTGCGGCGCCTCGCCGCGGCGGGGTTCACGCGCGTGTCGTTCGGCATGCAGTCGGCCGTGCCGCACGTGCTCGCGACGCTCGACCGCACGCACGACCCGCGGCGCGTGCCCGACGTCGTGCGGTGGGCGCGGGACGCGGGGCTGCGGGTCTCGCTCGACCTCATCTACGGCACCCCGGGGGAGTCGCTCGACGACTGGCGGCGCAGCCTCGAGGCGGCGCTCGCCACCGGCGTCGACCACGTGAGCGCGTACGCGCTCGTCGTGGAGGCGGGCACGCGCATGGCCGTCCAGGTGCGCCGCGGCGAGCTGACGCTCCCCGACGAGGACGACCAGGCCGCCAAGTACGAGCTCGCGGACGACCTGCTGACGGCGGCCGGCCTGCAGTGGTACGAGGTCAGCAACTGGGCGCGCACGCCCGCCGACGCCTCCCGGCACAACCTCGGCTACTGGCGCGGCGACGACTGGTGGGGCATCGGCCCGGGGGCGCACAGCCACGTCGGCGGCGTGCGGTGGTGGAACGTCAAGCACCCGCGCGCGTACGCCGACCGGCTCGCGGCGGGGCGGAGCCCGGCGGCGGGCCGCGAGGTGGTCGACGAGACGACGGCCGAGCTCGAGCACGTCATGCTCGGTGTGCGGATCGCGCAGGGGCTGCCCATCGGCGAGCTCGCGCCGACCGCGCGCGCCGCGGTGGCCGGCCTCGTCGCGGACGGGCTCGTCGACCCGCGGGCGGCGCTCGGCCTCGACGGCACGCGCCGCGTCGTGCTCACGCGCCGGGGGCGCCTGCTCGCCGACGCCGTCGTGCGGACGCTCGCGGCCTGACCGGCGTGCGCCGGGCGGTGCCGCCGGGCGCCGCTCGGGCCCGCGTGCTGCGGCCCGCGTCAGCGGACGAGACGGACCGAGACCGGGTACCGGAACCACTCGCCGCGCGAGGCCGCGACGGCGCCGACCACGTGCAGCACGGCGCCCGCGACCAGCACGAGGTACGGCAGGAAGCCGAGCAGGCCGAACGTCAGCACGGCCGCCACGGTCGTGACCATGGCCGTGCCGAGCACCGTGATCTGGAAGTTGAGCGACTCCTTGGCGTGGTGCTCGACGTACGGGCCGCGCCCGCGCAGCACGAGCCAGATGACGAGCGGGGCGACGAACGACACGAGGAGCGGCAGCGCGTGCGCGAGCACGGCCCACGTCCGCTCGTCCTCGGGACGCAGGGGCGGGCCGACCGGGGGCGCGGGGTAGCCGCTCACCGGACCAGCTCCAGCGTCATCGGGTACCGGTACGTCCGGCCGCTGCTCACCGCGACGGCCGCGAGCACCGAGAGCACGAGGCTCGCGACGCCGATCGCGACCATCGCGATCCAGCCGACGAACCCGACCAGCGGGAACTCCGCGAGGATCCGCGCGGCCACCAGGGCGACGAGGACGGTCAGCTGGAAGTTGAGCGCCACGAGCGCCTGGTGGGCGACGCCGTGGTCCTTGCCGCGGTGCACGAGCCACACGACGAGGGCCGTGACCCAGCCCACGTAGAAGTAGGCGAGGATCCCGCCGAGGTGCGCGAGGACGGCCCACGTCGCGGCGGGCGTCGAGCGGGCCGGCGGTGCGGCGTACGGGTCGTGCGACACGGGTGCTCCTGAGGTGGGGGCGCCCGGCACGGGTGCGGCCGGACGGGCGATTCGTCCGGGTCGCAGCGTACCGGCGCGGGCGGCGCGGCGGACGCACGGCCGTGCGTCGCCTTGACACCGCTTCCCACGGGTCGGTTCGCTGACCTGCGTGGGCGCACCGTGCGCCCGTCGGACAGGAGACCTGCGCGCATGAGCGAGAACCCCGGCGGCACGCCGCCGCGCGACGACGACGGCAGCGTGCCGCCGCCGCCCGGGCAGGGACAGCCGGGCGGCGCGTACCCGCCCCCCGCGCCGGGGCAGCCGCCGGCGTCGCCCTACGGCCCGCCGCCGGGCGGCGGGTACCCGCCCCCGCCCGGGTACGGCCAGCCGGGGCAGGGCCAGCCGGGACAGGGCCAGCCGGGGTACGGCGCGCCGGGTGGCGCGTACCCGCCGCCGTCCGGCGGGTACGTCCCGCCGGGGCGGCCGTACGGGCAGCCCGGCGCCGCCTACGGCCAGCCCTACGCGGGCGCCCCGCGTCCGCCCGCGGTCGACGTGGGCGCGAGCCTGTCGTGGGCCTTCAGCAAGTTCGGGCAGAACTGGGTCGCGTTCGTGGTGGGCGGGATCGCGTGGGCGGTGGGGATCTTCCTCGTCGTCCTGCTGGCCTCGATCGCGTTCGGCGGCTTCGGTGCGCTGGCGCAGAACGCGGACGGGGGCGCCGGCGCGCTCTCGGCGATCGGCTTCGGCGTGGGCGGCCTCGTGCTCGGTGCGCTGACCGTCCTGCTGTCGGCGCTGTGGCTGGCCGCGTACGTCCGGGCGGCGCTCAAGGTGGCGGACGGCCGTCAGGTGACCGTGGGCGACATGTTCGACCTCTCCCACGCCGGGCCGGTGTTCGTGGTCGGCCTGCTGATGACGGTCGCGTACCTGATCGTGGGCTGGGTGCCGCTCCTCGGCCCGGTGCTGCTGCTCGCGGTCGTGTACCTCGTCTTCTTCGCCGTGCACTTCGTGGTGGACCGCGGGCAGGGCGCGATCGACGCGATCCGCTCGAGCGTGACCGTGCAGTCGCGCGAGATCGGCACGTCGATCCTCGTCGTGCTCGTGGCGTGGCTCGTGTCGGCCGTGGGCGCGGCGCTGTGCGGCGTCGGCGCCCTCGTCGGCACGCCGGTCGCGATCCTCATCTCGGCGTACGCGTTCCGCCGGCTGACGGGCGGCGTCGTCGCCCCCTGACGGGCCCGACGCGCGACGCGACGCCTCGCGACCTGCCCTGCCCTGACGACGACGCCCCCGCCGGTCGGCGGGGGCGTCGTCGCGCCGGGCGGCAGCGGGGCGTCAGGCCGTGACGAAGTCGATGAGCTCCTCGACGCGCCCGAGCAGGCTCGGCTCGAGGTCGGCGTAGCTGCGCACCGACCGCAGGATCCGCACCCACGCGCGGGCGACGTCGGCCTGGTCGTCCGCCGGCCAGCCGAGCTCGCGCAGGATGCCGCGCTTCCACTCGGTGCCGCGCTCGATCGTCGGCCACGCGGTCAGGCCGAGGCGCTCGGGGCGCACCGCCTGCCACACGTCGACGTACGGGTGCCCGAGCACGAGCACCGTGCCCGCGGGCGCGGACCGGACGACCTCGGCGGCGATCCGGCTCTCCTTCGAGCCGGGCACCAGGTGGTCCACGAGCACGCCGATGCGCCGGTCCGCCGTCGGGCGGAAGTCGCGCACCGCGTCGGCGAGGTGGTCGACGCCCTCGAGCAGCTCGACGACGACGCCCTCGACCCGCAGGTCGTCGCCCCACACCTTCTCGACGAGCTCGGCGTCGTGCTTGCCCTCCACCCAGATGCGGCTCCCGCGCGCGACGCGGGCCCGGGCGTCGTGCACGGCGACGGAGCCGGACGCCGTGCGCGTCGGCCGCGCGGGCGCCGCCCGGGTCACGGGCGGGACGAGGACGACGGGCTCGCCGTCCACCCAGAACCCGGGCCCGAGCGTGAACGTGCGCGTACGGCCGCGGCGGTCCTCGAGCACGACCACGTGCTGGCCGCCGGACTTCTCCACGCGCACCACCGCGCCCACCCACCCGGTCTCGACGTCCTCGACGACCAGCCCCGTCTCGGCGGGCTGGTCGCGCGACGTCCGCGCGGGACGGTGGTGCCGGGTCGGGCCGGCGGACAGGACGTCGGGGCCGTAGCGGTCGTGGCTCACGCGGGGCACGCTAGCCGCCCGCCGCGGCGTGCCGTGCCGGCGCCGCGCGGCTCGGCGTAGAATTGGCACTCGCGCTCGTCGAGTGCTACCCGCCGGGGACCGCCTCCCACGGCGGGGAGCACGGGCGCGGACCCGCGACGCACGGGAGGAGGGGCCATGAGCGAGGACCGTCGGCTGGACGTCCTGCGCGCGATCGTCGAGGACTACGTCGCCACGCGCGAGCCCGTGGGCTCGCGCGCGCTCACGGAGCGCCACGCGCTCGGGGTGTCGCCGGCGACGATCCGCAACGACATGGCCGCGCTCGAGGACGCCGGGCTCATCGTGCAGCCGCACACGTCCGCGGGGCGCGTGCCCACCGACCTCGGCTACCGGGTCTTCGTGAACCGGCTCTCGGGCGTCAAGCCGCTGTCCGCGGCCGAGAAGCGGGCGATCGGCACGCTGCTCGAGCAGGCGGTCGACCTCGACGACGTCATCGACCGCGCGGTCCGGCTGCTCGCCCAGCTCACGCAGCAGGTGGCGGTCGTGCAGTACCCGTCGCTGCGGCGCTCGGCGCTGCGGCACGTCGAGTTGGTGCCCGTCGGCGCACGGCACCTGCTGGTCGTCATCATCACCACGACCGGCCGGGTCGAGCAGCGCACGCTCGAGCTGCGGGAGGACGTCGACGAGGCGGTGGTCGCACGCCTGCGCGTCCGGCTCAACGTCGCCGCCGCGGGCCTGCGCCTGCCCGACCTCGACGTCGCCCTCGACGCGCTCGCGGACGAGTTCGCGGCCGACGGCTCGGCGCTCGCCCGCGCGGTCGTGGCCGTGGTGGGCGAGACCCTCGCCCAGGAGCGGGAGGAGCGCGTCGTCGTCGCGGGCGCCTCGCACCTCGCCCGCAGCGCCGGTGCGGACTTCCCGCACACGATCGGCCCCGTCCTCGAGGCGCTGGAGGAGCAGGTCGTGCTCCTGCGCCTGCTCTCGGAGATGGCGGAGGACACCGCCGGCGTGGCGGTGCGCATCGGGCGCGAGACCCAGCACGAAGGGCTCGCGGAGACGAGCATCGTGACGAGCGGCTACGGCGCGGAGGGCGGCGTCGCCGTGCTCGGCTCCGTGGGGCCGCTGCGCATGGACTACCCCGGGACGATGTCGGCGGTGCGGGCCGTGGCCCGTTACCTCACGCGCATCCTCGCCGGCTGACCGGCAGGGCCGACCCCATCCGGACGGGCCCCCGACGAGCAGGAAGCGAAGAGCACCCCACGTGACGGACTACTACGAGATCCTCGGCGTCGCGCGCGACGCCACCCCGGAGCAGGTCAAGAAGGCGTACCGCAAGCTCGCCCGCGAGCTGCACCCCGACGTCGCCGGCTCCGACCCGGCCGCCGAGGAGCGGTTCAAGGACGTCTCGCGCGCCTACGACGTGCTCGGCAACCCCGAGAAGCGGCGCGCGTACGACATGGGCGCCGACCCGGCGTCGCCCGGCGGCGGCATGGGGGGCGGCTTCGGCTTCCAGGACATCTTCGAGACGTTCTTCGGCGCGGCCGGGCCGGGCGCGCCCCGCGGCCCGATGCCGCGCGCGCGGCGCGGTCAGGACGCGCTCGTGCGGCTGGACGTGGACCTGGCGGAGACGACCTTCGGGGCGCACCGCGAGGTGCAGGTCGACACGGCCGTGCTCTGCCCCACGTGCGGCGGCACGTGCTGCCGCCCCGGCACGTCGCCGCGCACCTGCGAGGTCTGCGGCGGCCGCGGGTCCGTGCAGCGCGTCGCGCGGTCGTTCCTCGGCCAGGTCATGACGACGCAGCCGTGCGCCGCGTGCCACGGCTTCGGCACCGTCATCCCCGAGCCGTGCACCGAGTGCGCCGGCGAGGGCCGCGTCCGCTCGCGCCGCACCCTGTCGGTGGACGTGCCCGCGGGAGTCGACACCGGCACGCGCATCAAGCTCACCGGCCAGGGCGAGGTCGGTCCCGCCGGCGGCCCGGCCGGCGACGTCTACCTCGAGATCCGCGAGCGCCGGCACGACACGTTCGTGCGCAAGGGCGACGACCTGCACGCGACCCTCGAGGTGCCGATGACGGCGGCGGCGCTCGGCACGGTGCTCAGCATGGAGACCCTCGACGGCCCGCGCGAGGTCGACCTGCGGCCGGGCACGCAGCCCGGTCAGGTCGTCACGCTCAAGGGGCTCGGCGTCGGCCACCTGCACGTCGGCGGCCGCGGCGACCTGCACGTCCACGTCGACGTGCACGTGCCGACGGCGCTCGACGACGAGCAGGCGGAGCTGCTGCGGCGACTCGCCGGGCTGCGCGGCGAGGAGCGCCCCGACGCGCGCCTGTCGGCCGCGAACCCCGGGGTGTTCGCCAAGCTGCGCGACAAGCTCGCGGGCCGGTGAGCGCACCCGTCTTCCTCGTCGAGCCGGGCGCGCTCGCGGCCGTCGCGGCCGGCGGGGAGTTCCTCCTCGACGGCACCGAGGGCCGGCACGCGGGCGTGGTGCAGCGCCGCGCGCCGGGCGAGCGGGTCGACGTCGTGGACGGCGCGGGCGTGCGGCTCGTGGGCACGGTCCGCGCGGTCGGACCCGAGGGGGTGCGCCTCGCGGTCGAGGACGTCGTCGTGGAGGACGAGCCGTCGCCACGGCTCGTGCTGGTGCAGGCCCTCGCCAAGGGCGACCGGGACGAGATGGCGATCGAGGCGGCCACCGAGGTGGGCGCCGACGCGGTGGTGCCGTGGCAGGCGGAGCGGTCGATCGTCGTGTGGCGCGGCGAGCGTGCCGCCAAGAGCCGCGCCCGCTGGGTCGGCACGGTGCGGGCGGCGACCAAGCAGTCCCGCCGGGCGCGGGCGCCCGAGGTCGCGCAGGCGGTCGACGGCGCCGGGCTGCGCGCGCTCGTGCAGCGCACCCGGGAGGCCGGCGGCTGCGCGCTGGTGCTGCACGAGGAGGCGACGACGCCGCTCGCCGAGGTGGTGCTGCCCGCCGCCGGCGACGTGCTCGTCGTCGTGGGGCCGGAGGGCGGCATCGGCGCACGCGAGCTCGACGGGCTGCTCGCGGCCGGCGCCGTCACGGCGCGGCTGGGCCCGCACGTGCTGCGCACGTCCACGGCCGGGCCGGTGGCGCTCGCCCTGCTCGCGCAGCGGCTCGGTCGCTGGGGCTGACCGCCGCTCGCGCGACGCCCGCCGCCGGATCCGCCTCCGGGCAGCGAGTGCGCGCGGCGGCCTCGGTAGGATGGGCCCAGGCCCACGGCGTCCCCGCGCGGCCGGCCGGACGCAGCCGCGCGTCCGGCACGCCGCACGAGCGAAGGAGCGCACGGCGCCCGCCGAGCACATGGCCGACTCCAGCCCCGCACCCCGCGTCCCCGACGAGCCGCACCACGCGCGCGTCGAGCACCGCATCACCGTCCCCGCCGAGGTGTCGATGGTGGAGCTGCTCGGCCTGCGCGACGAGGTGCTGCGCGCCGTCGAGGACGGCTTCCGCACCGTGGACGTGCACGTCCGCGGCAACGAGATCACGCTCGCCGGCCCGGCCGGCGACGTCGGTCTCGTCACCCGCCTCGTCGACGAGCTCGTCGAGATGGCGGTCGCCGGCACCCCGCTGAGCCCCGAGGTCGTCACGCGCTCGGTCGCGATGCTCACCGCCGGCTCCGAGGCGCGGCCCGCCGACGTCCTCACGTTCAACATCCTGTCCACGCGCGGGCGCACGATCCGGCCCAAGACCGCGGGGCAGAAGGAGTACGTCGACGCGATCGAGCGGAACACCGTCACGTTCGGCATCGGTCCCGCCGGCACCGGCAAGACGTACCTCGCGATGGCGAAGGCGGTGCAGTCGCTGCAGGCGCGCCGCGTCAACCGCATCGTCCTGACGCGCCCCGCCGTCGAGGCCGGCGAGCGGCTCGGCTTCCTGCCCGGGACGCTGTCGGAGAAGATCGACCCGTACCTGCGGCCGCTGTACGACGCGCTGCACGACATGGTCGACCCCGAGTCGATCCCGCGGCTGATGGAGGCCGGCACCATCGAGGTCGCGCCCCTCGCGTACATGCGGGGACGGACGCTCAACGACGCGTTCATCATCCTCGACGAGGCGCAGAACACCTCGACGGAGCAGATGAAGATGTTCCTCACCCGCCTGGGGTTCGGCTCGAAGGTCGTCGTCACCGGCGACGTCACGCAGACCGACCTGCCGTCGGGCACGACGTCCGGCCTGCGCGTGGTCGAGAGCATCCTCGGCGACGTCGACGACGTGGCGTTCTGCCGGCTGTCGTCGTCGGACGTCGTCCGGCACCGCCTCGTCGGGCAGATCATCGACGCCTACGCACGGTGGGACCACGCATGAGCATCGAGGTCAGCAACGAGTCCGGCCACGAGGTCGACGAGGCGGAGTTCGCCGCGCTCGGGCGCTACGTGCTCGACGCCATGCACGTGCACCCGCAGGCCGACCTGTTCGTGCGGTTCGTCGACACGCCCACGATGAGCGACCTGCACGTGCGCTGGATGGACGAGCCGGGCCCCACCGACGTGCTGTCGTTCCCCATGGACGAGCTGCGCCCGGGGCGCGAGGGCGAGCCCACGGGCCCCGGCGTGCTCGGCGACGTCGTGCTGTGCCCGGAGGTCGCCGCCACCCAGGCGCGCGCCGCGGGCCACTCGGCGGTGGAGGAGATGCTCCTGCTCACCACCCACGGGATCCTGCACCTCCTCGGCTACGACCACGCCGAGCCGGACGAGGAGAAGGAGATGTTCGCCCTGCAGCGCAGGCTGCTGCTGACGTTCCTGGCGGGCCGATGAGCGACGTGCCCGTCGCCCTCCTCGTCACGGTCGCGGTCGCGGGGATCCTCCTGGCCGCCGCGCTGTCGGCGGGGGAGGTCGCGGTCCTGCGCGTCACGCGCGGCCGCGTCGCCGACCTCGAGGCCGAGCAGCACGGCGCGGCCGCCCGCGTGCGCCGCCTCGTCGAGGACCCCACCCGCGTCGCGCAGGCGGCGTCGTTCGTGCGCCTGCTCGCCGAGATGACGGCGACCGTCTCCATCACGCTCGCGATCAGCGCGGGCAGCCTCTCGTGGTGGGCCACCGCGCTGCTCGCCGTCGCCGCGTGCGCCGTCGTGGCGTTCCTGCTGGTGCGGGTGAGCCCGCGCAGCACCGCACGCCGCCACCCGGTGGGCGTGCTCGCGGCCCTGTCCCGCCTGCTGCTGGTCACCACCGCGCTCGCCGGTGGCGTCGGGCGACGCGCCGTGCCGGCCGGGTCGACCGACGAGGCGGACGACGCCGAGCTGCGCGACATGGTCGAGCGGGTCAGCGAGTCCGAGGCGATCGAGGACGCCGAGCGGGAGATGTTCCGCTCGGTGCTCGAGCTCGGGGACACGCTGACGCGCGAGGTCATGGTGCCCCGAACGGACATGATCACGACGCACGCGGACACCCCGCTGCACAAGGCGCTGGCGCTGCTGCTGCGCTCGGGCTTCTCGCGCGTGCCGGTCGTGGGCGAGTCGGTCGACGACCTCGTCGGCGTCCTCTACCTGAAGGACGTCGTGCGCCGCATCCGCCCGCACGGCGCGCACGACGGCGAGGACCCGCTCGACGCGCCCGCGTCGTCGCTGGCGCGGCCGGCGGTGTTCGTGCCGGAGTCGAAGCCCGTCGACGACCTCCTGCGCGAGCTGCGCGACGGGTCGAGCCACATCGCGCTCGTCGTCGACGAGTACGGCGGCATCGCCGGCCTGGTCACCATCGAGGACGCCCTCGAGGAGATCGTCGGCGAGCTCACCGACGAGCACGACCCCAGCGCGCCCGGCGTCGAGGACCTCGGCGACGGCGCGTACCGGGTGCCCGCGCGCATGGCGCGCGACGAGCTCGGCGAGCTGTTCGGCATCGACGTCGAGGACGAGGACGTCGACACGGCCGCGGGCCTGCTGGCCAAGGCGCTGGGCAAGGTCCCGCTGCCGGGCTCGGAGGCCGAGATCCACGGGCTGCACCTGCAGGCCGACCGCGTCGAGGGTCGACGCAAGCGCCTCGCGACGGTGGTCGTGCGGCGTGCACACGAGCCGGAGGACGACACGGACGCCACCCAGACACCCGCCCGCGGCACCGCCGTGGACCGCGAGCAGCGGCAGCCGGAGGGGGCGCGATGAGCCACCGGTCCGGCTTCGCCTGCCTGGTCGGGCGGCCCAACGCCGGCAAGTCCACGCTGACCAACGCGCTCGTGGGGCAGAAGGTCGCCATCACGTCCGGCCGGCCGCAGACCACGCGGCACGTCGTGCGCGGCATCGTGCACCGCGAGGACGCCCAGCTCGTGCTGGTCGACACCCCCGGGCTGCACCGCCCGCGCACGCTGCTGGGCGAGCGGCTCAACGACCTCGTGCGCGACACGCTGACCGAGGTCGACGTCGTCGGGTTCTGCCTCCCGGCCGACCAGAAGATCGGCCCGGGCGACCGCTACATCGCCGAGCAGCTCGCGCACCTCGCGCCCGAGGGCCGGCCCGGCACGCCCGTCGTCGCGATCGTCACGAAGACGGACCTCGTGCCGCGCGGTCGCCTCGCGGAGCACCTGATCGCGGTCGACCAGCTGGGCACCTGGGCGGACATCGTCCCGGTGTCGGCGCAGGGCGGCTACCAGGTCGACGTGCTCACCGACGTGCTGGTGTCGCACCTGCCGGAGGGGCCCGCGCTGTACCCCGAGGGCGAGCTGACGGACGAGCCGGAGCACGTCATGGTCGCAGAGCTCGTGCGCGAGGCCGCGCTCGAGGGCGTCCGCGACGAGCTCCCGCACTCGCTCGCGGTCGTCGTCGACGAGATCGTGCCGCGCGAGCGGCCGTCCGCCGACGGCGCGCCGATGCTCGACGTCCGCGTGCACCTGTTCGTCGAGCGCGACAGCCAGAAGGCGATCGTCATCGGCCGTGCCGGCGCCCGCCTGCGCGACGTCGGCACGCGCGCCCGCACGCAGATCGAGGCGCTCCTCGGCGCGCGCGTGTTCCTCGACCTGCACGTGAAGGTCGCGAAGGACTGGCAGCGGGACCCCAAGCAGCTCGGTCGGCTGGGCTTCTGACGTGCTGCTGAGCGCCTCGGGCGCCTGGCGCCGGCTGACGCACGCGGCGCGCCGGGCGACGACGAGCACCAGCCGGCTGTCGTCGGCGTACCGGCTGGTCGCGAGCGTCGCGCTGGGCAGCGTGCTGCTGGCGGTCGTCGGCGCCGCGCTCGGCCCGAGCTGGTCGCCCGCGCCGATGACGGAGACGGTGCGCGTCGAGTCGACGTCGACGGCGATCGGCGGCGCGCCGACGCTCGAGCGCCACGACGTCCGCACGGAGGTCGTCCAGGTGGCGCTCGACGGCGCGACCGTCCAGGCGCGGCTCAGCCTGCCCGTCGGGGTCGACGGGCCCGTGCCGGGCGTCGTGTTCGTGCACGGGGCGGGCACGGGACGGTTCACGCAGGCGTTCGTCGCGCAGGCGCACGCGCTCGCCGCGTCGGGCGTCGCGGCGCTCGTGCCCGACAAGCGCCTCGACACCTACACGACGCGGCACCGTGACTACGTCGCGATGGCGGCGGACTACGCCCGCTCGGTGGCGGTGCTGCGCGACCGGCCGGAGGTCGACCCCGACCGGGTCGGCGTCTACGCCGAGAGCGAGGGCGCCTGGATCGCCCCCGTCATGGCGGCCGACGACCCGGACCTCGCGTTCGTCACGCTCGTCTCCGCGCCGGTCGTGCCGCCGCGGCAGCAGGCCGCGTTCGCCACGGACGCGTACCTGCGCAACACGCAGGTGCCGCACGGCGTGTTCCGCGCGATCCCGCGCGCGGTGGGCATGTCGATGCCCGGCGGCGGGTTCGAGTACGTCGACTTCGACGTCCGCCCGTACCAGCAGCGCATGCACCAGCCGGTGCTCCTCGTGTACGGCACGGGGGACGCGTCGATGCCGATCGTGCAGGGCGCGCTGGAGGTCCGCTCGGACGTCGCCGCGGCCGGCAACGCGGCGGTGACGGTGCGCTACTACGAGGGTGCGAACCACGGCATCCGCGTCGACGGCGAGGTCGTGCCCGCCTTCCTCGACGACCTCGCCGGATGGGTGCTGGGTCTGCCCGGCACGGCGGAGGCCGCGCCGCGGACCGCCGGGGCGCAGCCCACGCAGCCGTACGTCGCGGCACCCGTGCCCGAGCCGGGGTGGCTGCGCGACGGCACGGTCATGGTCGCGCTGGTCGTCGTCGCGCTCGCGGTGCTGGCGCTCGCCGGGCTCTCGGTCGCGGCGTCCCGCGGCGCGCACGGCGTCGCGGCCCTCGCGCGCCACGGTCGGGGCGTCCGGGGCGACCGTGCGCGGCCGGCGGGCGGCACGGACGACGGTGCAGCCGTCCCGGCCGAGGCCGGCCACCGGTTCGCACCCGGGGTCGCGCTGCGGCTCGGGGTCCTCGCGACCACCACCACGCTCACCGTCGTCGCGATGGTCTGGTACCTGCTCGCGGTCGCACGCCTCGCGCTCGACTACGAGCGCAACGCGTGGGTCGTGCAGGGCGGGTGGCTCGTCGTGCGCCTGCTCGGCGTGGCCGCGGTCGTCGCCGCCGTCGCGCTGGCGCGGCGCTCGACGTCGGCGCGCGAGGCGGACGTGCCCGTGGCGCCCGGCGTGGTCCGGGCCGTCGCGCTGTGGACGGTCGTCGCGGGCTGTGCCGTGCTGCTCGTCGTGCTCGCGTACTGGGGCGTGTTCCAGCTGGGCATCTGACGTCGGCGTGGTGATGGCACGGCGGGACCCCTCAGGTACGGCACGATGTGCGCCGATGAGGACGACATGCGGGGAAGGGTGGTGCTGTGCGTACGTCGTGGGGATCGGCGACGGACCGCGGCCGCGTCCGTGAGGTGAACGAGGACGCGCTGCTGGCGTACCCCCCGGTCTTCCTCGTGGCGGACGGCATGGGCGGGCACGACGCGGGCGACCTCGCGAGCCGCATCGCGGTCGAGGAGTTCGCGCAGCTCGCGGGGCGGTCGAGCGCCGGGGCCGACGACGTGCACGCGTGCTTCGTGCGGACGTCCGCGCGCATCCGCGACGAGTTCACGGGCGGCCGGCAGGGCGGCACGACCGTCGCGGGCGCCGCGGTCGCGCAGCACGACGGCGGGTCGTACTGGCTCGTGTTCAACGTCGGCGACTCGCGCGTGTACCGCTGGGCGGACGACCGGCTCACGCAGGTGAGCGTCGACCACTCGGTCGTGCAGGAGCTGCTCGAGTCCGGGGAGATCGGGCCCGCGCAGGCGCAGCAGCACCCCGAGCGGCACGTGCTGACCCGCGCGCTGGGCACCGGCGAGCCGCCCGAGCCCGACTTCTGGCTGCTGCCGGCCGGTCCGCGCGACCGCCTCCTGATCTGCACCGACGGCCTCACGCGCGAGCTCGACGACGCCGCGATCGCGGCGGTCCTCGCGGAGGTCGCCCAGCCGCAGGACGCCGCCGCGCGGCTCGTCCGCGAGGCCCTCGCCCACGGCGGCCGCGACAACGTGAGCGCCGTCGTCGTCGACGTCGCCGCCACGGTGACGAGCGCCGACGACCTCCAGGTCACCGCCCCGCGCCCGGCCCCCGGGGACGACCCGTCGGGCTGGGACGAGATGCTCGACGGCGCGACCCTGCCGCGCGCCCCCCGCCTGCCCGACGCGACGCCCGACGACGCCGTCGTGCACCACCGCACCCCGCACGTCCAGGAGGACCGGTCATGAACGACGCGACGCCCGCGCACGAGTACGCCGCGGGGGAGTGGACGGCCGTCGCGGCCGACGGCCTCCTCGCCCTCGTCGCCCCCGGTGCCCGCCCCGACGTCGCGGGCGGGCTGTGGGACGTCGCGCGCGACGGCGGCGACGTGCTGTCCGCGCTCGGCGTGGTGGCGGCGGCCGGCTTCGCCGAGCTGCCGCAGTTCGCGATCGTGACGACGCCCCGGCCCGGTGCGGTGCGCGCGGTGCTCCGCGGCCCCGTCGAGCTGCGGGTGCGGACCGCCGACGGCGAGCAGGTGCTGGCCGCGCGCGAGGACGCCGTGTGGACCGAGCACCGGGCCGAGGACGTCGCGTCGCTCGAGCTGCGCGCCGGCGACGGCGCGAGCGACGGGACGCCCTGGTGGCCCCTGCTGGGCGGGGTCGTGCGCGCGGCGGCCGTGCGGCTCGGGCGGGGCGCCGGCG
>NZ_JBFTEP010000066.1:0-20527 GCF_047229365.1 Cellulomonas pasadenensis
TATGAGTGTCGTGGGCTGTTATTTGTGTTTAAGTGACAGGCCGGGCGCAGCCGCCCGCGAACGGCCCGGCGCAGCACCCCGGCCGCCCGACGCCGCAGGGTCCCGCCGAGCCGACCCGTCAGGGCCCCGCGTACGCGCCGCAGCCGACCCCGCAGCGTGCGTCCGGCCCCGTGCCGCCGCCCGCCCCGCAGACCGCCGGCGCGTCCCCGTTCCCCGCCGGCCCGTCCGCGGGTGCCGCGCCCGCGGGCCCGTCCGACCCGGGCGCCGACCCCGTGCTCGGCCTCGCGTCCGACGCGCCCCCCGCGCACGCCGCCGCGGACCGGCGCCCCGCGTGGCTGCTCCCCGCCGCGATCGGTGCCGGCGTGCTCGTCGTCGCCGGCGTCGTGGCCGGCGTGCTGCTCACGCGGGACGGCGCGGAGACGCCCGCCGCGACGGCGACGACCGTCGTGCTCCCGTCCCCGACGCCCACGGTCGCGCCCGTCGCGCGCGAGGCGACGACCGCGTTCGCGTCGGCGCTGCCCACGTCGGTGCTGGAGTACGCGCTCGCGACCTCGGCCCCCGACGAGGAGTGGCTCGCCGCCGGTGCGCTCGAGGCGTGGACCGAGACGTACACGGACGGCGGGTACGGCCAGATCACGGTGCGGGCCGCGCAGTTCGAGACGCCGGAGGAGGCCGCGACCTTCGCGGCCGCCCTCACGGCGGCGCTCCCGCCGGAGCCCGTGCACGCGACGTCGGACCCGGGCGAGGGCATGGAGACGCCCGAGCTGCCGATGTCGGGCGACGTCGAGGCGGGCGGCACGGTCGTCGGCACGTACGCGGTCGTCGACGCCGGTGACGGCGTGGGCCACGCGGTGTGGCAGAACGGTACGGCGGTCCTGCACATGACCGTGCCGGTCGACGACGCCGCGGACGCGTACGCCGCCTTCCCCGTCTGAGGCCCCGTCGTCGCTCGTCGGAGGCCCCGTCCGACGCGTCGCCCGGGGGACGGACGTCGTGCCCGCCGCCCGCCCCCGGGTGAGGATGGGCGGGTGCGCCTCCTCCTCGTCCGGCACGGGCAGACGTCGTCGAACGTCGGCCACCACCTCGACACCGCCGCGCCCGGCGCGGACCTGACGGCGCTCGGCGTGCGGCAGGCGGAGGCGCTGGTGCCGGTGCTGCGGGACCGCGGCGTGGCGGCCGTCTACGCGTCGACGCTCGTCCGCACGCAGCAGACCGCGGCCCCGCTCGCCGCCGCCCTGGGCGTCGACGTGCGGGTGCGCGGCGGCCTGCGCGAGGTGTCCGCGGGCGACCTGGAGATGGCGTGCGACCGGGCGTCGGTGGAGGCGTACCTCGGCGCGGTGCTGCGCTGGGGCGCCGGCGACCTCGCGGCGCGCGTCCCCGGCGGCGAGGACGGCGTCGCCGCGCTGGGCCGGTTCGACGAGGCCGTCGCGGAGGCGTCGGCCGCCGGCGACGTCGTGGTCGTCGTCAGCCACGGCGCGATGATCCGCGCGTGGGCGGCCGCGCGCTGCCCGGAGGTGGGGGTGCTGGACGCGGCGCGGCACGGGCTGTCGAACACGGGCGCGGTCACGCTGGACGGCGCGCCGGGGCGGTGGCGGCTCGTCGAGTGGCACGCCGACGCGCTCGGCGGGGTGGACGACCGGGCGGACGACGGCGCGGCGGCCGACGTCGTCCCGCCCGCGGCGGTCGTGCGGCGCTGAGGGCGCTCAGGCGTCCGGCACGTCCCCGAGCGGCCGCGGCGCCCCGGCGCCGGCGAGCGTCGCGGCCAGCACGGCCTCGATGGCGAACGCCGTGGCGTCGGGCAGGTCGACCGCGTCGTCGTCGAGGAGCCACTGCACCTGCAGGCCGTCCATGACGCCGATGACGGCCGACGCGGCCCGCTCGGCGGCGTCCCGCGGGACGCGCGCGTCCAGGGCCTGGACGGCGTCGGCGATCTCGCCGCGCAGCACCGTGAAGCGGTGCGTGACCCAGTCGCGTGCCGGGTGCTCGGCCGTGACCGACTCGCCGACGAGCACCGAGTACCCCTGCACGATGCCGCGCCGCCGGGTGTTGGCGCGTGCAGTCCGCACGAGGTGGCGGAACAGCTCGAGCCCGCCGGGGATGTGCTGGCCCTCGAGGTCGCGCACGTCCTCGCGGTCGCGGTGCTCGAGCACGGCGACGAGCAGCTGCTCCTTGGACCCGAAGTGGTGCAGCACGCCGGCATGCGTCATGCCGACCTGCTCGGCGACGTCCGCGAGCGACCCCGTCCGGTAGCCCTTGGCCGCGAACGTGCGGGCCGCGGCGCGCAGGATCTCCGCGCGGCGCTCCGCCGTCGACGGCCGGGGGCGGCGCACCGCGCGCGGCGGGGCGCCCGCCTCGTCCTCCATGCCGCGCACCCTACTGCCGCCAGGGGCCCCGCCGACGCGCCGCGGACGGCCCCCCGGCGACGCCGCCGGACGCCCGGTCCGTCCCGGTGTCCTACCGTGTGCAGGTGCACGAGCGCTCCTCCGTCCCCCCTGCCCGGGGTGCAGCGCCCGCCCCGACCCCTCGTCCGTCCACCGGCCGGCCCCGCGCCCGCGCCGTCGTGGTGACGTGGGCCGCGGTGGTGGCGCTCACCTCGGCCGCCGCCGTCGCGGTCCTGTGGCGGTTCTTCGTCGTGACCTGGGCCGGCCAGCGGGTCGAGGACGCGTCGTTCGACGGCGCGCGGTACGGGCAGGGGCGGCTGTGGGTCGTCGCGGAGCCCGTGCTCGACGTCGTCTCCGTGGGGTTCGTCGCGGCGGTGCTGCTCGGCGCCGTGCTCATCGCGGTGGTGCGGCGGCGCTGGTCGCTGGCCGTGCAGGTGGCGGTGCTGGTCGGCGGCGCGAACCTCACGACGCAGGTCGTCAAGCGCCTGCTGGACCGGCCGGACCACGGCGTGGGCGCCGACTACGGCAACACGCTGCCGAGCGGGCACACGACCGTCGCGGCGTCGGTGTCGGCCGCGCTGCTGCTGGTGGTGCCGCCGCGCGCGCGTCCGGCCGTCGCCGTCCTCGGCGCCGCCTACACGTCGGCGACGGGCGTGTCGACGCTCGTCGGCCAGTGGCACCGCCCGTCCGACGTGGTGGCGGCGACGTTCGTCGTGCTCGCGTGGGTGGCCGTCGTGTGCGGCGCGATGGCGGTGGCGCCGGCGCCCGCGACGACCACGGCCGCCCTGTCGCGCGTCGAGGGCGGCGACCGGTGGTGGCGGCGCACGCGGGCGACCGTCGTGGCGCTCCTGGTGGCGGCCGTCGGCAGCGGCGCGTTCGCGGCCGTGCTCCTCACGCGGACGTGGGCGGTACGCGCCGACGTGCTCACCGGACGCGCCGAGCTCGCGGCGTACGCGGGCGGCGTCGCGGCCGTCGTCGCCGCGTCCTGCCTGACGTTCGCGCTGATGCTCGTCCTGCGGCACGCCGCCGGGTCGCGGGACGAGACGGGCGCCGCACCCGCTTGACGCGGGCACGTAGAGTCCCCGGGGTACAGCCACCCCCTCGCTCTCGTGCAGCACCCCGTACGCCACGGAAGGCCGGTCAGATGTCAGCAGGGCGCAAGCTCGTCATCGTGGAGTCACCCGCGAAGGCGCGCACCATCGCCGGGTACCTCGGCGACGGCTACGACGTCGAGGCGTCCGTCGGCCACATCCGCGACCTCCCGCAGCCGTCCGAGCTGCCGGCGGAGATGAAGAAGGGGCCGTACGGCAAGTTCGCGGTCGACGTCGAGCACGGCTTCCAGCCGTACTACGTCGTCGACGCGGACAAGAAGAAGAAGGTCGCCGAGCTCAAGAAGCTCCTCAAGGAGTCCGACGAGCTCTACCTCGCCACCGACGAGGACCGCGAGGGGGAGGCCATCGCCTGGCACCTGCTCGCGGAGCTCAAGCCCAAGGTGCCGGTCAAGCGGATGGTCTTCCACGAGATCACCCGCGAGGCCATCGCCCGCGCGCTGGAGAACACCCGCGAGCTCGACGAGCGCCTCGTCGACGCGCAGGAGACCCGCCGCATCCTCGACCGCCTGTACGGCTACGAGGTCAGTCCCGTGCTGTGGCGCAAGGTCGGCAAGGGCCTGTCCGCGGGGCGCGTGCAGTCCGTCGCGACGCGGCTCGTGGTCGAGCGCGAGCGCGAGCGCATGGCGTTCGTGCCCGCGGAGTACTGGGACGTCGTCGGCACGTTCGCGGTCGAGGACGCCGGCGAGCCGCGGTTCAGCGCGCGCCTGTCGGGCGTCGGCGGGCAGCGCGTCGCCAGCGGGCGCGACTTCGACGACCGCGGGCAGCTGCGCACGCGGGACGCGGTCGCGCTGGACGAGCAGCGGGCGCACGCGCTCGTCGCCGGCCTGGCCGACGCCGACTTCGCGGTCCGCTCGCTCGACACCAAGCCGTACACGCGCCGCCCCGCGGCGCCGTTCACGACGTCGACGCTCCAGCAGGAGGCGTCCCGCAAGCTGCGCACGAGCTCGCGGCAGACGATGCGCACCGCGCAGTCGCTGTACGAGAACGGCTACATCACCTACATGCGTACCGACTCGCCGACGCTGTCGTCGCAGGCGATCGACGCCGCGCGCCGCCAGGCCGCCGAGCTGTACGGCCCCGAGTACGTGCCGGACGCGCCGCGCGTGTACACGTCGAAGGCGAAGGGCGCGCAGGAGGCGCACGAGGCGATCCGCCCCGCCGGCGACCACTTCCGCACGCCGGCGCAGGTCGCCAAGGAGCTGTCGGGCGACCAGTTCCGCCTCTACGAGCTGATCTGGAAGCGCACGGTCGCCTCGCAGATGGCGGACGCGCGCGGGCAGACGGCGTCGGTGCGGCTCGCCGCGACGGCGACGCCGGCCGGTGCCGAGCCGGTCGAGGCGGTGTTCTCGGCCTCCGGCACCGTCATCACGTTCCGTGGCTTCCTCGCGGCGTACGAGGAGGGCCGCGACGTCGGCCGGTACGACGACGCCGAGGCGTCCGAGGACGGCGCCCGCGGCGAGAAGGACGCGCGCCTGCCGCGCATGGCCGAGGGCGACCCGCTGACCGCGAGCGACCTCGCCGCCGACGGGCACCGCACGTCCCCGCCGCCGCGCTTCACCGAGGCGTCGCTGGTCAAGGCGCTCGAGGAGCGGGGCATCGGCCGGCCGTCGACGTACGCGGCGACGATCGGCGTCATCCAGGACCGTGGCTACGTGACGAGCCGCGGTCAGGCGCTCGTGCCGACGTGGCTCGCGTTCGCCGTGACGCGTCTGCTCGAGGAGAACTTCGACCGCCTCGTGGACTACGGGTTCACCGCCGGCATGGAGGAGGACCTCGACGCCATCGCCGCCGGTCAGCGCGACCGCGTCGACTGGCTGAACCAGTTCTACTTCGGCGACCGCAGCGACTCCCCGCAGACCGGCGGCCTGCGCGGGATCCTCGACAACCTCGGTGAGATCGACGCCCGCGACGTCAACTCGATCGACATCGGCGACGGCATCACGCTGCGCGTCGGCCGCTACGGCCCGTACCTCGAGGCGCCCGGCGACGGCCCCGACGACGACCCGAGGCGGGCGTCGGTGCCCGAGGACCTCGCGCCCGACGAGCTCACGCCGGCCAAGGCGCGCGAGCTGCTCGAGACGCAGCCCGACGGCGACAAGGTGCTCGGCACGGACCCGTCGACGGGCACCGAGGTCGTCGCGCGTAACGGCCGCTACGGCCCGTACGTCACCGAGGTGCTGCCCGAGCCCGAGCTCGACCCGAACCTCTCGGCCGCCGCCCGCAAGAAGGCGCTCGCCGCGCTGCCGAAGCCGCGCACGGCGTCGCTGTTCAAGTCGATGTCGCTGCAGACGGTGACGCTCGACGACGCGCTGCGGCTCATGTCGCTGCCGCGCGTCGTGGGCGTCGACCCCGAGTCGGGCGCCGAGATCACCGCGCAGAACGGCCGCTACGGCCCGTACCTGAAGAAGGGCACCGACTCGCGGACCCTCGCGTCCGAGGAGCAGCTCTTCACGGTCACGCTCGAGGAGGCGCTCGCGATCTACGCGCAGCCCAAGCGCGGCCGCGGGCAGACCGCGACTCCGCCGCTGCGCGAGCTCGGCGACGACCCGACCAGCGGCAAGCCGATCGTCGTCAAGGACGGCCGGTTCGGCGCGTACGTCACCGACGGCGAGACGAACCGCACGCTGCCGAAGGACGTCACGCCGGAGTCGATCACGCCCGAGCAGGCCGTCGAGCTGCTCGCCGAGAAGCGCGCCGCCGGCCCGGCGAAGAAGCGCACCACCGCCCGCAAGCCGGCGGCGCCGCGCAAGAAGGCGGCGACGAAGGGCTGAGGCCGTCCACGCACGCGCGAGCGGGCGGGCACCCCGGTGGGTGCCCGCCCGTCGCCGTCCCCGGGGTCCGCGCGCGGCGGCGCCGCGTGTGGCTGGACCCGCGCCCGGCTGGACCCGCGCCCGGCTGGACCCGCGCCCGGCTGGACCCGCGCCCGGCTGGACCCGCGTCCGGCGGCGGGCGGACGGCCGGTGACAGCCCGTGCCGGTGCGTGAGAGCCTGCCCGGGCGTCGGGGACGCG
Source organism: Cellulomonas pasadenensis (assembly GCF_047229365.1). Classification (NCBI taxonomy): domain Bacteria; kingdom Bacillati; phylum Actinomycetota; class Actinomycetes; order Micrococcales; family Cellulomonadaceae; genus Cellulomonas; species Cellulomonas pasadenensis. Next base: position 6,504 of record NZ_JBFTEP010000066.1, read on the forward strand.
CCGCTGCGGCGCGTCGTGGCCCGGTGCGGGGGGACGACGGGGCCCGGGGACGGGCCGGCGACGGGGGGACGACGTGGCTGTGGACGCCTGGGCGGCGATCGGGATGTTCGCCGGGTTGGTGCTGGTCATCGTGGCGGGGCTCCGCAACCGCGCCGTGGCGTGGGCGCGCGAGCCGGGGGAGGCCGGCGCACCCGGTGCGCCCGACCGGACGCGGTGGCTGCGCCTGACCGCGACGGTGGTGGGTGCGGTGCTCGCGATCGGGTGCTGCGCGGTGATCGTCCTCGGGGGACTGCTCGGCACGGGCGGGGTGCTGGGCGGCGGCGCCTGACCCGCGTCAGCCGGCGGGGGAGAGCGCCGCGACGCACGCCGCCAGGTCGCCCCGCAGCCGCGCGGCGCGGTCCGCCGTCAGCCCGTCGAGCATGCGCGTCTCGACGGCGGCCACGGCGCGGCTCGCGCGTGCGAGCAGGTCGGCGCCTGCCGGTGTGAGTGCCGTGGGCAGGGCGCGCCCGTGCGGCGCGCTCGCGGGCCGGTCCAGCAGACCGCGCTCCTCCAGGCCGCGGAGCACTCCGTGCATGGACTGGCGCGTGACGAACGCACCGCGCGCGAGCTCGGCCGTCGACAGGCCGGGGCGCTGGCCGAGCAGCTCGAGGCACGCGTACTGCGGGACGGTGAGGTCCAGCGGGCGCAGCGCGGCGTCCATGGCGGCGCGGAGCGCGGCAGCCGCCTGCTTGAGCGCGTACCCGACGGACGAGTCGAGATGCACCGTGCGATCCACCATGTCAGGAGTCTGACATAGGGTCTCCGATGTCATGATCCTGACATCGAGAGGAACCGCCATGACCGTCACCGGACCCGACTTCATCGCGCTGCAGGTGCGCGACCTCGCCGCCGCCGCCGACTTCTACGAGCACCGCCTGGGCCTGCGTCGTGCCCCGGCGGCCCCGCCGGGAGCCGTCGTGTTCGCCACGTCCCCCGTCCCGTTCGCCGTCCGCGAGCCGCTGCCCGGGGTCGACCTCGCCGCCGCCGCGCCCCGGCCGGGCGTCGGCGTGGCCCTGTGGTTCCGCGCCGAGGACGCGCAGGCGCTGCACGACGAGCTCGTCGCGGCGGGCGTGGCCGTGCTCGCGCCGCCCGTCGACGGGCCGTTCGGGAGAGCCTTCACGTTCGCCGACCCCGACGGGTACGCGGTGACGGTCCACGACGGGGCCTGACGACCGGGCCGGCGCACGCCGGCGACGGGCGGGGGTGTCCCCTCCCGCCGCCGGGACGGCGCCCTCGTCAGCCCTCGTGGGCCACCGCGACATCGAGCACCCACGTCACGCCGAACCGGTCGACGAGCATCCCGTACAGCGGCGCCCACCCCGCCGGGCCGAGGTCCTGCACGACCGTCGCGCCGTCCGCGAGCGCGGTCCAGCGCGCCGTGACCTCGTCGGCGTCCGTGCCGCGCACGGAGACGAAGAAGGCGTTCACGCCACGCTCGTGGGGCAGCCGGCCCGGGACGTCGTAGGCCATGACGTGGAACCCGTCGGGCGAGACGACCTGGCCCCACATCACCTGGTCGGCCTCGGCGGGGTCCTGCGCGGCGTGCGCGTCGGCGTACGTGACGACGGTGACGTCGCCGCCGAACACGCGCCCGTACAGCTCGAGGGCGGCGCGGGCGTCGCCGCGGAAGTTGAGGTGGGTCGTCGTGGTGATGCTCATGGTCGGCTCCTCGCCGGTCGGGGTGACGGCCGGGGCCGTCGTGATGCCGACGACGCTAGGAAGGATCGGTGTCAGTTCCTGACCGCGATGTGCGGCAGGGTGGGCGCATGGCCGTCACGAGCACCCGGACGCTGCGCCTGCTGTCCCTGCTGCAGCGGCACCGGCACTGGTCCGGCGCCGACCTCGCGGACCGGCTCGGCGTCTCGCTGCGCACGCTGCGCCGCGACGTCGACCGGCTGCGCGAGCTCGGCTACCCCGTCGACGCGCAGCCCGGCGTCGCGGGCGGGTACACGCTGGCGCCGGGCGCGGCGCTGCCGCCGCTCGTGCTCGACGACGACGAGGCGGTCGCGCTCGCGGTAGGACTGTCCGCGGCGGCGTCCACGGGGGTCGCGGGCGTCGCCGAACCGTCCGTGCGGGCGCTCGCGAAGGTCGTCCCGGTCATGCCGAAGCGGCTGCGGCGGCGCGTCGAGGCGCTGCGGGCGGTGACGGTGCCGGGGACGTGGGGCGCGGCGCCGGCGGGCGGCGCGTCGGCGGACGTGCTGACGGTCGTCGCGCTCGCGTGCCGCGACGGCGAGCAGGTCCGGCTCGCGTACACCGCGGCCGACGGGACCCGGAGCGACCGCACCGTCGACCCGTACCGGCTCGTGCCGCTGGGCTCCCACTGGTACGTCGTCGCGTGGGACGTCGACCGCGGCGACTGGCGCGTCCTCCGGGCCGACCGCGTGCGGGAGCCGGCCGCCACGGGACGGCCCTTCGCGCCCCGTCCGCTGCCGGCCGAGGACGTCGCCGGCTGGGTCCGCGAGCGCGTCAGCGGCGGACCGGAGCGGTGGCGCGTCGAGGCGGTCGTCGACGCCCCGGCCGCCGACGTGCGGCGCCGCGTCACGTGGTGGCTGTCGGTGGAGGACGAGCCGGACGGCCGGTGCCGCGTCCGGCTCGACGTCGACGACCTGCTGTGGGCGGCGACGGCGCTGGGGCTGCTCGGGGCGGACTTCACGGTGGTGTCGCCGCCGGAGCTGACGGCGACGCTCGACACGGTCGCGGGCCGGTTCACGGCGGCGGCGGCGCGCGGAGGTCAGCGTGCGCGCCAGAGGGCCTCGCCGTGACGGTCGAGCTCCCACCGCTCGGCGGGCGACGCGTCGTCGTCGACGTCCGTCAGCCAGTAGGTGCGGTCGGGATCCCAACCGGCGATCGCCGTCGCCACGTCGTCCGCGACGGGCAGCACCCGCCCCGAGGCGGACAGGTACGCCCCGACCGTCAGGTGCACCGCGTCCGCCTCGCGCGCGACGGCCGACCAGTCCGGCACGCACCAGCGCCCCACCCGCCCCGTCGCGCGGAACCAGTCGTGCCGGCGCCCGGCCGTGACCTCGAGCGGGTGCCGACGGCACAGCTCGACCCACGCGTCTGCGCTGTCGACCTCGATCACCCGCGGCTCCCGCGGCGGCACGAGGCGCCGCACGTCGGCCGCCTCCCACCCGTGCGTGTCCTCCACGCACCACAGACCGACGGGCCCGCGCGCGCCGAGCCGGCGCGTCGTCGTGCGCAGGCCCGCGACGGGGATCGACCACCACCACCCGCTCCACGGTGCACGCGGGTCCGCCGGGCGCTCCCGGCCGGCGCGCGCCTCCGCGGCGTCCTCGTCGACGCGCCACCGGTCCAGACGCTGCGTCGCGGTGCCCTCGACGGCCGGCGCCGCCGCGCCGTCGAACGTCACGGTCCACTGGTCCTCGACGTCCACGGGCGTGTCCCACCACGTGACCGCGGGGCACGCGGCGACGTGCACGGCCACGCGGCGCAGCGCGGCGCGCACCTCGGGTGTCGCGGCGAGGACGTCCTCCCCGTCGGGCCCCTGCCAGTGGCGCGCGGAGTCGACGGCCTCGCGCAGCGCGAGCAGCAGGGCGACGTCGTCGAGAGGCTCCGGGTGGAGCACGCCGGGGCGTGCGACGGACGCACCGGCGGTACGTGCTGCCTCCGGTGCGACGGGGGGTGCACGGTGCGGGTCGGGTGCTCGGTCGTCGGGGCCGCCGGCGGCGGGCAGGTGCAGCGTGACCTGGTCGACGAGCGTGGCGACCTCCGCCGCGGAGACGTGCGGCGGCTCGTACTCCTCGGCGCCCCGGCCGACGGCGACGACGACCCGCGACGCGCCCGCGCCCGGGTCGAGATCGAGGGCGGCGTGCATCACGGCCGTGCGCAGGTCGCTCCTGCCCCACTCGTCGGTGGCGCCGCGGCGGAGCGCGACCGCGAGGCAGAGCCGACGGCCGCGCGGACCGGCCAGCAGGGCGTCGGCGTCGACCGTCATCCGTGGAGCGTAGGGCGTCCGTGGTGGTCGCGACGGCCCCGGCACGTCGCCCGCGGACGTCGACCTGCGCCGCCGGACCGGTGGTCGTGCAGCACCGTCCGGCCGCGGTGGTGTGCAACGGCCGGATCGAGGTGCGTCCGCGGGTGCGGCGGTGGCGGTGCACCGCGTGACCGCCCGCGTCACTAGCCTGGCGTCGTGCCGCTGCCCGCGCCGTACCGCCTCGTCGAGGGTCCGCCCGACGTCGACGCCTACCTCGACCTGCGCCGGCTCTCCGGCCTGACGCCCCGCACGCGCGCGCAGGCGGTCGCCGCGCTGCCCGGCGGGTGGGCGGCCGTGCACGTCGTCGACGGCGACGGGCGTCCGGTCGGCATGGGGCGGGTGATCGGCGACGGCGGCTGGTACTTCCACGTCGTCGACATGGCGGTCCTGCCCGAGCACCAGCGCCGCGGCCTCGGCGACGCGATCCTCACGTGGCTGCTCGACCGCATCCGCGCGTCCGCACCGCCGGACCCGTACGTCACCCTCATGGCCGACGAGCCGGGCCGCCGCCTGTACGCCCGGCACGGCTTCGTCGCCACCGCCCCGCGGACCATCGGCATGGCGCTCCCGCCGACCTGACGCGTCGGCCGCGGGACGACGGGCGTCACCCGGACGTGTCGCGCCGTCGCCCGCTAGGTTGGCGGCATGGCAGCTCGCACCGAGGACCCCCGTACCGCTCCGCCGATCCGCTGGGGAATCCTCGGCGCCGGCAACATCGCCTCCACCTTCGCGAACTCCGTGCGCGAGTTCACGCGCGCGCAGCTCGTGGCCGTCGGGTCGCGCCACCGCGACCGGGCCGAGCGCTTCGCCACCGCGCACGGCATCCCGACGACGCACGTCGGCTACCGCGAGCTCGTCGAGGACACGCAGGTCGACGCCGTCTACGTCGCCACCCCGCACTCCGAGCACCGCGAGCACGCGCTCCTCGCGATCAAGGCCGGCAAGCACGTGCTCGTCGAGAAGTCGTTCACGCGCAACGCCGCCGAGGCGGAGGAGGTCTTCGCCGCGGCGAAGGACGCCGGCGTGTTCGTCATGGAGGCGATGTGGACGCGGTTCCTGCCGCACGTCTCCGCGCTGCACCAGGTCATCGAGGCCGGCGAGATCGGCGACATCGTCAACATCCGCGCGGACCACGGGCAGTTCTTCCCGTTCGACGCGAGCAGCCGCCTGTACGCGCCCGAGCTCGCCGGCGGTGCGCTGCTCGACCTCGGCGTGTACCCGGTGTCGTGGGCGCACGACTTCCTCGGGGTGCCGACGGGGGTGCACGCGGTCGGGCAGCTCGCGCCGACCGGCGTCGACGGGCAGATCTCGATGGTGCTCGAGTACGGCGACCAGGTGCAGGCGACCCTGCACACGACCATGTGGTCGAAGACGCCGACGACCTCGTCGATCTCCGGCACCGAGGGGTACATCCGCGTCGCGGGGAGCTTCTACGGACCGACGCAGTTCCGCGTCGCGCGCCGCGACGGCCGGGAGTGGACGTTCGAGCAGCCGTACGCGCGCGGCCTGCAGTACGAGGCCGCCGAGGTCGCGCGCCGCGTCGCCGCCGGCGACACCGAGAGCCCGCGCATGAGCTGGCAGGGCACGCTCGACGTCATGCGGACGATGGACGAGGTCCGCCGGCAGGTCGGCGTGACGTACCCGGGCGAGCCCACGGCCTGACCACCGGCACGTCGCCACGCCCCGGCACCCCACGGGTGCCGGGGCGTGCGCGCGTCCGGGCCCCGCCGCGGCCGGGGCGGGGAGTGTCCGGGGCGGGCGTTAGCCTGACGCCGTGACCCAGGACCGCCCGGCCGACGCCCGCCCCGACGCGCGCGCCGACGCACCGGCGGGCGTGTTCGTGTCGTTCGAGGGCGGCGACGGCGCGGGCAAGTCGACGCAGGTCGCGCTGCTCGGGCACCACCTCGCCGAGCTGGGGCGCGAGGTCGTCGTGACGCGCGAGCCGGGCGGCACCCCGCTGGGCCGCGAGCTGCGCCAGGCGGTGCTGCACGGGGAGGACCTCGACCCCCGCGCCGAGGCGCTGCTGTACGCGGCGGACCGCGCGCACCACGTCGCGAGCCTCGTGCGGCCGGCGCTGGAACGCGGGGCCGTCGTCCTCACCGACCGGTACCTCGACTCGTCGGTGGCCTACCAGGGCAGCGGCCGCGGGCTCGGCGCGGAGGAGGTCGAGCGTCTGTCGCTGTGGGCGACCTACGACCTGCTGCCGCACGTCACGGTGCTGCTCGACCTCGACCCGGCCGTCGGGCTGGCCCGTCTCACCGGCGACCCCGACCGGCTGGAGTCGGCCGGCGACGCGTTCCACCGCCGCACGCGCCGCGCGTTCCTCGACCGGGCGGCCGCCGACCCCGGGCGCTGGCTCGTGCTCGACGGGACGCAGCCGGCCGACGTGCTCGCGGCCGCGGTGCGCGACCGGCTGGCGCCGCTGCTCGCGGGCGGGGGGATCGACGGATGAGCGTCTGGGACGACCTCGTCGGGCAGGAGCCCGCGGTCGCGGTGCTGCGGCACGCCGTCGAGGACCCGTCGGCGATGACGCACGCCTGGCTGCTCACCGGCCCGCCCGGCTCGGGACGGTCGAACGCGGCGCGCGCGTTCGCGGCGGCGCTGCAGTGCGAGCGCGGCGGCTGCGGGACGTGCCACGCGTGCACGACCGTGCTGGGCGGGACGCACCCCGACGTCACGCTCGTCGCGACGGAGGGCGTCTTCATCCGCGTCGACACGACGCGCCCGCTCGTCGAGCTCGCGCAGCGGTCGCCGTCGCAGGGCCGGTGGCGCGTGATCGTCGTCGAGGACGCCGACCGGTTCAACGACCAGAGCGCGAACGTGCTGCTCAAGGCGGTCGAGGAGCCGCCGGAGCGCACGGTGTGGCTGCTGTGCGCGCCCAGCCCCGAGGACGTCCTCGTGACGATCCGCAGCCGCAGCCGCTCGGTGGCGCTGCGCGTGCCGCCGGTCGAGGCGGTCGCCGAGCTGCTGGTGCGCCGCGACGGCGTCGACCACCGCACGGCCGTCGTCGCCGCGCGCGCCGCGCAGAGCCACGTCGGCATCGCCCGCCGCCTCGCCCGGGACCCGCAGGCGCGCGAGCGGCGTGCCGCCGTGCTCGGCATCGCCACGAGCGTGCGCGGCGTCGGCGACGCGGTGCTGGCGGCGGGCGCGCTCGTCGAGACGGCCCAGGCCGACGCGAGGGCGGCGACGGAGGAGCGCGACGCGACGGAGAAGAACGCGCTGCTGCGCTCGCTCGGCGCGGAGGGCGCGACCACGCTGCCGCCGGCGCTGCGCGGGCAGGTCAAGGCCCTCGAGGAGGAGCAGAAGCGCCGCGCGACCCGCGCGCAGCGCGACGTGCTCGACCGGGCGATGGTCGACCTGCTCTCCCTGTACCGCGACGTGCTCGTCGTGCAGCTCGGCGCCGACGTGGAGCTCGTCAACGTCGAGCAGGAGGACGCCGTGCGGTCGCTCGCGGCCGGCTCGACGCCGGAGCAGACGCTGCGCCGGATGGACGCCGTGGGTCAGGCGCGCACGCGGCTCGCCGGCAACGTGGCCCCGCTGCTCGCGGTCGAGGCGATGGCGATCGCGCTGCGCCCGCAGGGCTGACGGCCGCCGGGAGCGTCGGTGGTGCGGGATACCGTAGGCGCCATGCCGACGCCTCCCGTCCTGCGCCGGTGCGTCCTCGTCGTCCTGGTCGCCCTCGGGCTGGCCGCGTGCACGCCGTCGCCCAAGCACCAGGCCACCGCCCCGACGTCCGACGCGTCGTCGTCCGCGAGCGCGGGCGTCGACCCGGCGCTGGCGCCGTTCTACGAGCAGCAGCTCGAGTGGACGGCGTGCGGGTCGCAGCAGTGCGCGGAGGCGACGGTGCCGCTGGACTGGTCGCAGCCGGACGGGGACACGATCACGCTCGCGCTGCGGCGCGTGCCCGCCACGTCGGGGGAGCCCGTCGGGTCGCTGCTCGTCAACCCGGGCGGGCCGGGGCGGTCCGCGATCGACTTCCTGCCGTCGTTCCAGGTGCTGGTCAGCGCGGAGGTGCGGGCGGCGTACGACCTGGTCGCGTTCGACCCGCGCGGCGTGCAGGCGTCGTCCCCGGTGACGTGCGTCGAGCCGGCGGAGCTCGACGAGCTGACCGCCTGGGTGCCGGACTTCACGACCGACGAGGGCATCGCCGAGGCGGTCGAGCGCAACGCCGCGTACGGCGAGGCCTGCCTGGAGCGGACGGGCCCGCTGCTCGGGCACGTCGACACCGCGAGCGCCGCGCGGGACATGGACGTCCTGCGTGCCGCGCTCGGTGACGACGCGCTCACGTACCTCGGCTACTCCTACGGCACCGACCTCGGCGCGACGTACGCGGCGCTGTTCCCCGCGCGGGTCGGCCGCCTCGTGCTCGACGGCGCGATGGACCCGACGCTCGACTCGGGCGAGGTCGCCGCGGGTCAGGCCGCCGGGTTCGAGGCTGCCCTGCGCGCGTACGTCGCGGACTGCCAGGCGGCCGCCGACTGCCCGCTGACGGGTGACGTCGACGCAGGGATGGCGCAGATCGGCGCGCTGTTCGACCGGGTCCGCGCGAACCCCTTGCGCACGAGCGGCGACCGCGAGCTCACGGTCGCGCTCGCGTTCAGCGGCGTCGCGACCCCGTTGTACTCGCAGCAGGCGTGGCCGGTGCTGACGCAGGCGCTGACGAGCGCGGTGCGCGCGGGCGACGGCACGGCGCTGCTGCAGCTCGCGGACCAGTACTACGGGCGCGAGCCCGACGGCACGTACCCCACCAACCAGAACGAGGCGTTCACCGCGATCCTCTGCCTCGACGACCGTGCCCCCTCGGCGCCGGCGGAGATGCGCGCCGAGGCGGAGCGGATCGCGGAGGCCGCGCCGACCGTCGGCGAGTTCTTCTCCTACGGCGGCGCCGCGTGCGCCGACTGGCCCGTGCCGGAGGTCGGGGCGCTGGACTCGTACGCCGCCGAGGGCGCCGCGCCGATCCTCGTCGTCGGCACCACCGGCGACCCGGCGACGCCGTACGCGTGGTCGCAGACGCTCGCGGACATGCTCGCGTCCGGCGTGCTGCTGACGTTCGAGGGGGAGGGGCACACCGCGTACGGCCGCTCGAACGCGTGCGTGAAGGACGCGGTCGACGCCTACCTGCTGACCGGCACGCCCCCGGCCGACGGCGCCCGCTGCTGAGTTTGGGACTCGGGCGCGACGCCGGGTAGAGTGGGCGCGCTCGCCGTTCCGGTGGCCCTCGGGTCGCTGCGACGACAGCGCCGCCTTAGCTCAGTCGGCAGAGCGTCTCACTCGTAATGAGAAGGTCTGGGGTTCGATTCCCCAAGGCGGCTCACGGACCCACGGCCCCGCACCTCACCGGTGCGGGGCCGTCGTCGTCCGGGGGCCGGGCCGCGCGCGTCGGTGCGCGTCAGTCGCCCGTCAGCACCACCAGCCGCTGCGTGGCCCGGGTCATCGCCACGTACCGGTCGACCGCCCCGGTGACGCCGTCGCCGAACCGGTCGGGGTCCACGAGGACGACGAGGTCGAGCTCGAGCCCCTTCGCGAGCTCGGGCGTCAGCGAGCGCACGCGCGGACGGGGCGCGACGTCCACCCCCGCGCCGATCACGCAGGCGACGCCCTCGGGGTGGTCGGCGAGCCAGGCGTCCAGCACGGCGTCGAGCTCGGCCGTCCGCCCGTGGGTGACCGGGACGCCGGTGGTCCGCACCGACGTCGGCACGTTCGCGTCGGGGAGCGCCGCCCGGATCACGGGCTCCGCCGCGGCCATCACCTCGGCGGGCGTCCGGTAGCTGATGCCGAGCGTCGCGACCTCGACGTGGTCGAGACCCACGCGCGCGAGCCGCTCGGCCCACGACTCGGGGAACCCGCGGCGGGCCTGCGCGCGGTCCCCGACGACGGTGAGGCTGCGCGACGGGCAGCGCCGCAGCAGCATCAGCCACTCGGCGTCGGTGAGCTCCTGCGCCTCGTCGACGACGACGTGCGCGAACGGCCCCGCGAGCGGGTCCCCGTCACCGCCGGGCGGGGGCTCGGCGTCGACGAGGGCTGCCTGCAGGTCGTCCCCGCGCAGCATCGACATGAGCAGCATCTCCGAGTCGTCCGTCGCGACGAGGTCGGCCACGAGGTTAGCCCGGCGGGTGCGCTCGGCGGCGGCCGCCGCACGGTGCCGGCGCGCGCGGGCGCCGGCCTCCGCGTCACCGAGGCGGTGCCGCGCCGCGTCGAGCAGCGGCAGGTCCGCGGTCGTCCACGCGCGCGGGTCGGCGCGCTGGAGCCGCGCGACCTCGTCCCGGGTCAGCCACGGGGCGCACAGCCGCAGGTAGGCGGGCACCGACCACAGGTCGGCGACGACCTCCGCCGGGTCCAGCAACGGCCACGCGCGGTGCAGGGCGCGCTCGAGCTCCCGGTCCCGGCGCAGCGCGCGGCGCAGTCCCTCCGTGGGGACGTCGCCGTCCACGTCGGCGTACCGGTCGACGAGCAGGTCCAGCAGGGCGTCCCGGATCTGCTCGTGCGCCTCGTTGTGCGGCGTCCCGACCTCGACGGCGGCGAACGCGTCGGCCCAGTCCGTCGGCCGGACGCGCACGTCGGCCCACGGCGTCGCCACGGTCAGGCCGGTGGACGCTCGCTGAACGCCACGGCCGGCTCGACCGCGCGCACCATCGCCGCCGACGCCTTGAGGCGCGCGACGTCGGGATCCGCCTCCGCGGCTACCGTCGCGCCCTCCGGGACGAGGTCCCGCAGCGTGCACGAGCGCACCCCCTCCTCGCCGAGCCCGGGCAGCACGTCGGCGACGTACGCCAGGTACGGCTCGGACGGGCCGACGACCAGCACGCCGCCCCGCCGGTGCCCCAGCCGCGGGTCGGAGTACAGCAGGTACGCCGTGCGGTGCAGCGCGACGACCGTCTTGCCGGTGCCCGGGCCGCCGTCGACGACGAGCGTGCCGCGCGACCCCGCGCGGATGATCGCGTCCTGGTCCGCCGCCAGGGTGCCGAGGACGTCCCGCATGCGCTCCGACCGGCTCGCGCCGAGGGAGGCGAGGAACGCCGACTGGTCGTCGAGCGCCGCGCCGCCCTCGAGGTCCTCGGCGGTGAAGACCTCGTCCCAGTAGTCGCTCACGCGCCCGCCGGTCCAGCGGTAGCGGCGCCGGCTCGCCAGACCCATCGGGTCGGCGTGCGTGGCGCCGAAGAACGGCTCGGCGGCGGGGGAGCGCCAGTCGACGAGCAGGCGCCGCCCGTCGCCGTCCGTCAGCCCCACGCGGCCGACGTACACGGGGTCGGAGCCGTCCGCGGGGACCATGCGCCCCAGGCACATCTCGAGGCCGAACCGGCGCAGCGTCCGGAGCCGGGCGGTGGTGCGGTGCACCTCGGCGTCCCGGTCGAGCGCGCGCTGACCGGAGCGGGCGGGGGCGCGCCGGGCGGCGTCGAGGCGTGCGGACAGCTCGGCGACGGACCGCTCGACGCTCGCGGCGACGGCGGCCAGGTGGGCGTCGTCGGCGGCGACCAGGGACGGTGCCGCCTTCGCGGCGAGGCTCTCGGGCAGGCGGAAGGCGCTCGTGGTGGTGGTCATGGACGGCTCCGATCGGGTCGAGGCCGGACATGCTCCGCCACGACCCGGGTCTTGCCGCAAGACCCCGGGCGCGCTATACGTTGAGAGTGGCGGGGAGAGCGTGCTCTCCTCGCCGTCGTCGTGCTCGCCGTCGTCGTGCGCGGGCCCGGTGGGCGCGCGTGCCGTCAGCCGCCGACGAACGCGAGCGCCTCCGCGACCACCCCGTGCCAGACGCCGGGGTCGTCCGACACGACCTGCACCCACTCGCGCATGGGCGGCCGGTCGTCCGGGAAGGGGAGCCCCGCCCCGGACGCCACGAGGCCGGCGACGCGGTCGCGGGGCAGCTTGACGACGAGGTGCGCACCGGGCGTGAACGCGGCGATGCGCCCGTGCACGCGCAGCGTCGCGGTGCCGAAGTGCCGGCGCCCTGCGGACGGCAGCACCACGCCCGGCACGTCGGCGAACGCGGCCGCGACCGCGTGCAGGCGCGCCTCGGTCGCGGCGTGCGGGTCGTCCGCCGCGACGCCGTCCCGGTGCGCGCCGGACGTCCGCACGTCGTCGGTGCGGTTCTCGTCGGTGCGGTGCTCCTGGGCGTGCTGCTCGTCGGCGCGCCCCGCGGGCGCCGGGTCCGTCGTCATGACGGCACGCTACGACCGGCCGCCGACACCCGTCACGAGGGGTTGGCGCCGCCGGGGAAGGGCAGGTCGTCCGGGTCGGCCGTGTCCGGGACGGCCGGCGGGGCGTCGTCGCTCGGCAGCGGCTCCTGCTCGCGCGGGTCGTCCGGCTGGACGTCGTCGCCCGGGACGTCGGTGAACTGCGGCTCGTCCGGCACCGCGCCGGGGTCGGGGATCGGGCTGCTCATCGGGCCACCTCCAGGTCGGACGCGCCGCGGGGTGCGGCGCTCGGACGTCGGCCACGCTAGGGCCGGCACGGCGTCACCGCGACCGGCGGCCTGCACGCCGGGAGCGTCCGAAGTCCGGCCCGGGCGGCACTGCCGCGGGCGCGCGCGGAGCGCTACGGTCACGACCATGCAGCGACGTCCGCCCGGTCAGGTGCTCCTCGGTCTGCTCGTCGTGGCGGTGGGTGTCGTGCTGCTGCTCGACCGCACGGACGTCCTCGACGTCGACCCCGGTGCCGTGGTCGCGACGTGGTGGCCGCTGGTCGTGATCGCGCTCGGCGTCGTCTCGGCGCTGGTGGTGCCGCGCGCGTGGATCGGGCCGGCCGTGGTCGCCGCCGTCGGCGCGGTGCTGCTGCTCGTGCAGCTCGACGTCGTCGAGCCCGACGTGTGGTCCGCGCTCTGGCCGCTGGCCGTCGTCGCCGTCGGCCTGGGCATCCTGCTGCGCGCCGGGTCGTCCGGCGGCGACGCCGACCACGTGACGGCGTTCGCGTTCTGGTGGGGCGCCGAGCCGCGGACGCGGTCGCAGCGGTTCACCGGCGCGAGCCTCACCGCGGTCATGGGCGGCATCTCGCTCGACCTGCGCGAGGCCGACGTCGTCGGCACCGCGCGCATCGACGTGTTCGTCTTCTGGGGCGGCGTCGACATCCGCGTGCCGCGCACGTGGCGCGTCCGCACGAGCGGCCTGCCGCTGCTCGGCGGGTGGGAGGACAAGACGGACCCGCCGGCGGACCCCGACGCGCCGCTGCTCGACGTGCGCGTCGTGTCGCTCATGGGCGGCGCCGAGGTCCGGCACGGCAAGGTCAAGGCAGCGGCCGAGCCGGCCGAGCCCGTCGCCTGAGCGACGGGGCCGGCCTCACCGGAGCGACGGCGCCGGACGGCTCAGAGGACGGGTGCCGCCTGGCCGACGACCTCCGGGCCGCCGACCTCGCGACCACCGGCCGCGTCGTGCACGAACGCGTGCGCCACGCGGATGCCCGGCTCGCCGACCGCCGACGCGTCGACGACGACCCGCGGGTACGGGCGCACGGCGTCGGCGGGCGACGTCCAGCCCACCGCGGCCGCCGCCAGACCGCACCGGCGTGCGTGCTCGCGCGCCTCGAGCGTGCCGGCCTCGCCGTGCGGGAACGACGTGAGGTCGACGTGCTCGTCGTCGCGCACCAGCACGAACGGCGCCACCCCGCGCGGGTCGGCGACGGCCTGCTCGAGCGCGTGCTCCAGCGCCCGCAGCGCGAGGTCCTGCACGCGCGACGTCGGGCGGTGCGGCAGGTCCTCGGGGGTGAGCGTCGAGACGGGCACGACGACGGGCGTCGAGGACGTCACCGGGACGGCCGGCGCGGTGGTCGACGACGTGGCGGGGGCCGCGACGACGGGGGTCGACGACGTGACGACGTCCGCCTCCGCGGGCGTGGCCACCGCGTCGGACGCCGGGGGCGTCTGCGCGGCGACCGCCCACGCGGGCATCGCGGGTGCGAGCGACGCCGGCCGCCACGCGGGCGACAGCGGGTCCAGCGGCGCGGCACCGGCCGGTGCGCCGGGCGTCGGCGCGGCCGGGGCGGCCTGCACGGGCGCCCACCC
>NZ_JBFTEP010000067.1:0-20429 GCF_047229365.1 Cellulomonas pasadenensis
GGCCGCACGAGCCCCCGCGCCGGCGGCCGCCCCGGAGCCGGGCGGCACGGTCACGTGGACGGTCCAGCCGGCGAGCGCCGAGGGCCCCGACGGCCGCATCTCGCTGCGGCACGTGCTCGACCCGGGCGCGTCGGTCGAGGACCACGTCACCGTCACCAACTTCAGCGACCGCGCCGCCACGTTCGTCGTCTCCGCCGGCGACGGCACCGTCACCGACGGCGGTGACTTCGACGTGCTGCCCGGCGACGGCCCGCCGCAGGACGGCGGGGCGTGGGTGCGCCTGACCGCCCCGGAGGGCGTGCCGGCCGACGCGGCCGGGCGCCTCACGGTGACGCTCGGGCCCACGGCCTCCGTCACGCTCCCCCTGACCATCACCGTCCCCGCCGACGCGCGCCCCGGCGACCACCCCGCGGGGGTCGTGGCGGAGCTCGTCGACGACGGCGCGGGCGTGCGGCTCGAGGCACGCGTCGGCACGCGCCTGCACCTGCGCGTCACGGGCGACGTCACGGCCGGCGTCGTCGCCGACGACGTGCGCGCCCGGTGGGAGCCGTCGTGGAACCCGTTCGCGCCCGGCACCGTGCACCTGTCCTACGTCGTGCGCAACGAGGGTGACGTGCGGCTGGGCGCGCGGTCCGCGGTGCGGGTCTCGGGGCCGTTCGGGGCGGGCGCGGCGACGCGGACGTCGGAGGTGCGGGAGGTGCTGCCGGGCCGGTCGGCGGCCGTCGAGACGTCGGTGCCGCTGTGGCCGCTGCTGCGGGCGTCGGGACGCGTGACCGTGACGCCGCTGGTCGTCGGCGAGGACGTCGTCGACGTCCCGCTCGCGGACCGCTCCGTGGCGCTCGGCGTGTGGACGCCGCCGTGGGCGCAGCTGCTGCTCGTCCTCGTCGTCGCCGGTGCGGTGCTGCTCGCCGTGCGGCTGCGCCGGCGGTCCGCGCGACGCGTGCAGGAGCAGATCGACGCCGCCCTCGCGGCGGCGGGCGTGGTGCGCGGGCCGGCACCCGGCGCAGATGCCGACGCCGCCACGGCCGCGAGGTCCGGGGACTGACCGGTCGTGCGGCCCGCGTCGTTGCACGTGGAACACCGGGCGTACCGGACACCGCGTCGGCTCAGCCGCGGGGCAGGTCCTTCACCACGCGCGCCGGGTTGCCCGCGACGACGACGTCCGGCGGCACGTCCCGCGTCACCACGGACCCCGCGCCGACGACCGACCGCGCGCCGATCGTCACGCCCGGGCAGACGACGACGCTGCCGCCGAGCCACGCGCCGTCCTCGATGGTGATGGGGTCGACCCGCTCCCAGCCCTGCGGCCGCAGCGCCGGGTCGAGCACGTGCGTCGGCGTGTACAGACGCACGCTCGGGCCGATGAGCACGTCGGCGCCGATGCGGATCTCGCCGCCGCCGAGGGTGAGGAAGTCCGCGTTGATGAAGGTGCGGTCGCCCACGTGCAGGCGGTGGCCGTAGTCGAGGTAGAACGGCGGCCGGAAGTCCACGCCCTCGCCGACCGTGCCGAGCAGGTCGCGGAACATCGCCTGCGCCGCGGCGCGGTCCTCGTCGTAGAGGGCGGTGATGCGGCGGCACGTGGCCTGCGTCGACGTCGTCAGGTCCGCCAGCTCCGGCCCGTACCGGTAGCGGTACCAGTCGCCCGCGACCATCTTGTCGTACTCGGAGCGGGCGTCCGCGAGCGCGGTCGCGAGGTCGAGGTCCATGTCAGCGCCTTCCGGGTGGGTCGGCGGTCGAGTCTGTCACCCCGACGGGCCGCGCCCGGGGGTCGTCGGTCCCGCCGGTGCGGCGTCACGGCCGTCGAGGTGTTCAGATGGGGACATGGAATTCCGCTACCTCGGCAACTCCGGGCTCAAGATCTCGGAGATCACGTACGGCAACTGGCTCACGCACGGCTCGCAGGTCGAGAACGAGACCGCGACCCAGTGCGTCCGCGCGGCGCTGGACGCCGGCATCTCGACGTTCGACACCGCGGACGTCTACGCGAACACGAAGGCCGAGTCGGTGCTCGGCGAGGCGCTCAAGGGCGAGCGGCGTGAGTCGCTCGAGATCTTCACGAAGGTCTACTGGCCCACCGGCCCGCAGGGCAAGAACGACGTGGGCCTGTCCCGCAAGCACATCATGGAGTCGATCAACGGCTCGCTGCAGCGGCTGCAGACCGACTACGTCGACCTGTACCAGGCGCACCGGTACGACACGGAGACGCCGCTCGAGGAGACGATGCAGGCGTTCGCCGACGTCGTCCGGCAGGGCAAGGCGCTGTACATCGGCGTCTCGGAGTGGACCGCGCAGCAGCTGCGCGCGGGTCACGCCCTCGCCAAGGAGCTCGGCATCCAGCTCATCTCGAGCCAGCCGCAGTACTCCATGCTGTGGCGCGTCATCGAGGACGAGGTCGTGCCGGCGTCGCGCGAGCTCGGCGTCTCGCAGATCGTCTGGTCGCCCGTCGCCCAGGGCGTGCTCACCGGCAAGTACAAGCCGGGCCAGCAGCCGCCGGAGGGCTCGCGCGCCACGGACGAGAAGGGCGGCGCGAACATGATCAAGCGGTTCATGAACGACGACGTCCTCACGCGCGTGCAGGCGCTCCAGCCGGTGGCGGACGAGCTCGGCCTGTCGATGGCGCAGCTCGCCGTCGCGTGGGTGCTGCAGAACGACAACGTCGCGGCCGCGCTCATCGGCGCCTCGCGCCCCGAGCAGGTGCACGAGAACGTCAAGGCCGCGGGCGTGCGCATCCCGGACGAGGTCATGACGCGCATCGACGAGGTGCTCGGCGACGTCGTCGAGCGCGACGCGGGCAAGACGGCGGAGACGTCGCCCCAGAAGCGCCCGGTCTGACGCACGACCGCACGCACCCGACGCCCGGTGGCCGCACGGCCGCCGGGCGTCGGCGCGTCCGGACGCGGTCGCGGGAACCGTGCGAGGTCGTGGGAACGGTGCGACGTCGCGGGAACCGTGCGAGGTCGCGGGTTGCAGCCCGCGACCCCGCAGGGAACCCGCTACCTCGCGGCGGCCGCCGGCGTCGCACCCACCTTTGCCGCCAGGGACATGGCGTCGAAGGGGGCGCGGACCTTCACGTCGTTGTCGAAGTAGACGTGGACGTCGCGGGGGCGGTCCGGCGCCGGCGGTGACACGCGGGGACCGTCCGGGGGCGGTGCGCCCGTCGACCAGGCGCGGACCTTCGCCGCCCAGCGGTCGAGCGACGCGTCGTCGTAGCCGGAGACGTACAGCTCGGTGTCGCCGTGCAGCCGCACGTAGACGACGTCGCTGGTGAGGTCCTCGAGGTGCGGCCAGCGGCCGGCCGTGTCCGCGACGACGAGGCCGATGTCGTGCGCGCGCAGCAGCTCGGGGAACGCGTCCGTGCGGAAGGTGTCGTGCCGCACCTCGAGGACGTGCCGCAGCGGGCGGTCGTCGTCAGTCACCGTGAGCGCCCGTTCCTCCGGGACCTTGTCGTCGTGCCCCTCGGCGAGCCGCGCCGCGGCGGCGGTCGAGCGCGGCAGCAGGTCGAAGAACCGGGCGAGCCGGTCGGCGTCGAACCCGAGGTTCGGCGGCAGCTGCCACAGCACCGGCCCGAGCCGGTCGCCGAGCGCCAGCACGCCCGACGCGAAGAAGTTCGCCAGCGGCGTCTCCACGCCGGCGAGCTTCTTCATGTGCGTGACGAAGCGCGGGCCCTTGACGGAGAACACGAACCCGTCGGGGGTGTCGGCGCGCCACGACCGGTAGCTGTCCGGCCGCTGCAACGAGTAGAACGACCCGTTGATCTCGATCGACGACAGCTGCTGCGCCGCGTGCTCGAGCTCGCGCCGCTGCGCGAGTCCCGGTGGGTAGAACTCGCCGCGCCAGGGCGCGTACCGCCAGCCGGAGATGCCGATGCGCACGTCCCCGCTGGTCATGGCGGCGACTCTAGGAGGAGCCCCGGGCGGGCGCCCGCCCAGGGGAGCGGCGGGCGGGTCCCGGTCCGACCCGCCGCTCCCTGGGGCCGCCGTCTCCCCGTCAGGCGGCCTCGCACGACACGGTGGCCCCCGCCCCCGTGCCGGTGCCCTGGAACCCGAAGGTCGCGCTCTGCCCGGCCTGCAGCGTCCCGTTCCACTCCGCGTTCGCGACGGTCACCGTGCCGGTCGTGCCGGTGCTGCGGCCGTTCCACGCGTGCGTCAGGGCCGCACCGCCCGGCAGGGTCAGGCGGACGCGCCAGCCGTTCACCGCCGTGCCGGCGCTGACCCGGACGTCCGCGACGAAGCCACCGCCCCACTGGTTCGCGACCGTGTACGTCGCGGTGCAGGCGGACGGTCCGGCTGTCGGGATGGGCGTCGGGGTCCTGGTCGGGGTGGGCGTCGGCGTCGGCGTGACCGTCGGCGTCGGCGTCGGGGTCGGCGTGGGCGTCGGGTCCGTGCCGAGCGTCAGGTTCTTGCGCTGGACCTGCCACCCGCGGCTGCACAGGGGGCAGTCGGTGCCGGCGAACGTGCGGCCCGCCTGCTGGTCGCCCTTGAGCTGCCACCGGAACCACTGCTGCGCGACGTAGCCGAACTGGCCGCCGTTCGTCTCGTGGTACGTGCCACCGTGCCCCACGTTCAGGTTGCCCATGAACGCCGGCAGGCCGGCGGGCAGCTTGTTCCAGTCGTCCATGGCGTTCGGGTACGCGACGTCGCCGGAGCCCCCGATGACGTACACGATCGGGTCGTTCAGCCGGCGCAGCTGGTAGTCGTCGGCGTCGTTGAGCAGGCCGCTGCTGAAGATGCCCACGGTGGTGACGCGCGGGTCGTTCGCCACCGCGTACGCCTCGAGGCCGCCGCACGAGAATCCGGCGACGCCGACCTCGCTCGTGTCGACCCGGCCGCGCAGCGGGCTGCCGGCGTCGGTGTTCTGCGCGAACGCCCAGTCGATCGACTGCGTCAGCATCGCGGACGTCGAGCTGCCCCCGCCGCCGGGGTTGCCGTTCGCGATGACGAGGAACCCGTACGACGCGATCTCCTTGAGGAAGTTCTGCGCCGACGTGCCGTCCGCCGAGCAGGCTCCGTTGCCCCAGACGACCACGGGGAGGCGCTCGGTCGGCAGGTTCACCGGCCGGTAGATCGTGTGGTTCGGGAGGCTGGACGACGTCGAGTAGTCGGCCGGGTAGGGGCCGGACCCGCCGGGCGCGGCGACGGCGGGCGTCAGCGCGGCGGCGCCGACGAGGGCGCCGAGGGACAGCGCGGCGGCGAGGGCGGCGCGGGTGAGGGTGCGTCTCATGTCGCGAGCTCCGTGGTGGTGGCCCGGGCGGGCGTCGGGGTCGGGGACGACGGGCGGCACGGCGTCGCCACGGGCACGGGACGGGCGACGTCGACCACCTGTACACAAACCGTCGCGGCAGTCGCGCGATGTGTCCATACGCAGGTCGCCGGCGCGCGCTCCCGAATCGTTTCCGTGCGCGCGTGCCCGTCGGCACGGCCGGTCAGGCCGGCGGGTCGACCCTCCGCGGCGGCTCGGTGGGGTCGTCGCCGGCGACGAAGTACGTCACCCACGCCGTGGCGTCCGGCCACGCCGGCGTCAGCACCTCGACCAGGCGCTCCCGCGCGGGCGCGCCGAGCGCCGTGTGGACCTCGAGGAGCAGGCGGCGGGCGTCGTCGCGCGGCCAGGAGGCCGGGAGCAGGTGCGCCGGCAGGTCGGGGTCCGCCAGCACCAGCCGGCGCCACGCGTCCATGAGCACCGTCCGCGCCACGAGGGCCTCGGCAGGGCCGACGCTCCCCCGCCGCACCGTCTCGCGCAGCGGCGCGTGCGCGTCGACGAACGCCCGGTACGCCGCCGCGAGCCCGTCGACGTCGTAGGCAGCCAGCGGTCCGTGCGGCCCCTGCTCGTCGTCGAACCGGACCCGCAGCACCGACCACCGGGCGCCCGCGACCGGGTCGAGCAGCTCCGCGAGGGCACCGCGCACCGCGGCCGGGTCCGGGTCGGGCCCGATCCACACGCTGTCGTACAGCCGCACGAGGCCGAGCGCGCCGAGCGTCCGGCGCACCGCGTGCCGCTGCGGCTGGCGGGCCTCGGGCAGCGAGTACGACACCGCGAGCCACTCGCCGTCGCCGGCGCGCGGCACCGCCCCGAAGGCGAGGAACCGGTGCATGGTCGACCGGTGCCGCGCGATCGCGCCGGCCGTCAGGTGGTAGGTGGGCGCACGACCGGCGCCGTCGCGCACGGCGACCAGGCCGCGCCGCGCGAGCCGGGAGAGCGCCGCCCGGGCGCTGCCCGCCGTGATGCCGAGCTCGCCGAGCACGGCGACCACCGCCGCCGCCGGGAACGCCGCCTCGCCGGAGTCCAGGTACTCCCCCAGCACGGTCGCGAGCATGTGCTGCGGGTTCGGGCCCGCCTGCGCGCGCGGCGCGTCGACGTCGTCGTGCGCTTCCACGCGGCCAACGTAGCGGCGCGGCGACGGGTGCCGACGCGCGTCAACCCCTACCGGCGGGCGAGCACGGGCTCGTGGCATGTCGGCCGGTGTGTCGCGACGCGGGCGGACCCCTTCCCGCGGGCGTACGCACACCGGGCGTACGCGGGGCGTACGACCGCAGGAGAAGGCCCGGTCCCGCGGCGACGCGCCGTGGTCGACACGCCGGGCGGAGCGCGCACCGCATCCGGTGGGGTGCCGAGCGGGGTGCCGGCCGTGCGCCGGCGGCCGCCGCCAGGCGTACGGCTGCCGGATGTCACGCGTACGGCGGCCGGACGTCAGGCGTACGGCGGCTGGATGACCGTCGCGTCGCTGGTCGCGCCGGCCGCGCGCGCGGCCTCGACCGTCGCCTCGACGTCAGTGAGCGCACCCTCGACGAGCAGCGGCTGCCCCTGCTCCGTCTCGCCCGACCAGCGGACGGCCGCGTGCGGCGGCGGGCGGAACGTGACGCCCGGCGGCAGGTGGACGACCGCCGCGGCGCGCACGCCCAGGTCGTCGGCGCGGCGCACCTGGACCGAGCGCACCTGCGGGAGGCGCTCGAGCGTGCGGGCCAGCAGGCGGGCGCGGCGGTCCCCCGCGCGGAACGTGACGACGACCAGGCCCGCGTCGTCGCGCAGGTCCCCCGTCGACATCGAGTCCACGTTGACGCCCCGCGTGGAGAACACGCCCGCGAGCGCGGAGATGCTGCCGGTGCGGTGCTCGGCGCGGACCCAGCCGACCCACCGGGTGTCGTCGTCGGTCATCGGTGCACCTCCGGTGCGGTGGCGGTGGCGGCGGTGGCGTCCGCCCGGGTGGCGGCGCCCGACGTCCACGGCGCGGATCCCGCCGCGACGGCCGCGGCCGCCTGCGCCATGCGCGCGTCCTCGTCGTCGGGGAGCGGGTCCAGCAGCACGTGCCCCCACCCCTCCGGCCCGAGGACGACCGGCACGCCGAGCACCCCGTGCACCGGCGCGCCGCCGACCGTCACCTCCCCGGCGAGCGCCACCTGACCGGCCACGACGATGTCGCGCCCGTCGAGGACCGTCTCGAGCAGGTCGATGGTGGCCGACGCGGTGCCGGTGGCCGTCTTCGCGCCGGACTGGTGCGTCATCCACGGGCGCGCCAGGGCGCGCAGGTCCGGCGGCCACGTGTCGATGAGGGCGAACGCGTCGGCGATGTCCGTGGCCGCGAGCGCGAGCAGGTCCTGCTTGGCCTGCGCGACCTCCGCCGGGAACGTCGCGAGCGTCCGCCCGCCGCGCAGCCGTGCGACGGCCCGCTGCCGCTCGGCGAGGTCGAGGCCGCTGATGCGGACCGTCGACCACAGCGGGACGGCGTCGTCGCCGTGCTGGCCGCCGACGAACCCGCCGACCCGGTGCCGCCGCACGCCGAGCTGCACGGCGATCTCCCGGCGGAACCGCAGCGTGTCCAGCCACGCGCCCATCCCGATCACGCGGTGCCGTCCCAGCCGCTCCGCCATCACCGCGACGCCGAGCTCCACCGGGTTCGACACCACGACGACGACCTCGCTGCCCGACCCGTGCGCGGCGAGCGCGTCGGCGTACGCACCGAAGACGGCCGCGTTCTCGGCGGCCAGCTCGGCCCGGCTCGGCGGCACCCCGTCGCTGCGCGGCGGCACCGTGCGCCCGGCGGCCACGACGACCACGTCGGCCACCACGTCCGCGGGGTCGAGCGCGACGTCGAGCACCGGTGCGTGCTCGTCGTAGGCGTCGACCAGGTCCGCACGCAGGCCGTGCACCGCGCGCCCCGACGACCCGCCGGGCCGCCCGACGAGCTGCAGCCGCGACGTCGTCGGCAGCACCTGCCGCTCCACGAGCTGCGTGCACACCTGCCGCCCGACGTCCCCCGTCGCCCCGAGCACCGCCACGTCCATGCGGCCGAGGCTACGGGCGCGACGTCACGAGGAGGTTGCGGGGCGCCCCCTGCGGGTCAGGGCGGCGGCGTCGCCTGCGGCCGGCTCGCCCGCGGGCCCGTCGGGGCGGCCTGCCACCGGGCGGGATGCTCCTCGAGGTAGGCGGCGCGCCGGGCGAGGACCGCCTCGACGAACGCGCGCTGCCGGCCCGGGTCCGGGACGTCGACCCCACCCGGCAGGTCGCGTTCGCTCCAGGCACGCAGCACGCCCGCGTTGGCGCAGGCGAGCGTGTCGGACGCGCCCGTCGGCACGCCGACGTCGACGACCGGCTTGCCGTTGGAGATGTGCCGCTTCTGCCGGTCGCGCCAGCACACCCACCGCGCACCCGGCACCTGCGTCGTCATCACGTCACCGACGTACACGCCGACCTGCTCCCACAGCAGCAGGAGCCACCCCGGGGCCGGGTACGCCAGGCCCGGACGCCACCGGTAGTCCGGGTTCGTGGGCGGCATCCAGGCGGGCCGGTAGTCGACGTCGGGTGGGGCCGGCCTGTCGAGGACCTGCGCGATGAACCACCGGTTCACCGCGTCGAGGCTCTCGACGGACCGGTCGAGGTCGGGACCACCGGTCGCCGCCACCCGCTCCGCGAGCTCGCGCCGACGGTCCGGCACCACGACGGCGAACGCCTCGAAGGCCGCGTCCGCCTCCTCCCACGAGGTGGCGTTGTGGATGTACACCGCGCTCACGCCGACGACGCGCCGCGGCGCACCCGGTCCGCCGCAGCGAGCGCCGCACCGGCGAGCGGCAGCCCGACCGCCGTCGCCGGCACGCGCAGCCACGGGCTCGCGAGCCGCCGCTGCCACCGCAGGGCAGGCAGCGCCTCACGCACGGCCGCCGGTGCGTACGCCGCCATCGCGCGGCCGTACGACGCGAGCGCGGCGGCGAGGGCAGCGGCGGACGGTGCCGTCCCCACGGCCGCGAGGGCGTCGGCGAGGGCCGCCGCGTCCCGGACGGCGGTCGCGGCGCCCTCGCCGGCGGTCGGCGGCATCGGGTGGATCGCGTCGCCGAGCAGCGTGACGCGCCCCGACGTGGGCGGCGGCACGGACGACGACGGCAGCACGAACGGGAACGACGCGACCGTGCCCGGGTCGCTCGCGTCGACGAACCGCCGGTAGCCGCGGTCCCACGCCGCGAGGGCGTGCCGCGCCTCGGCGAGCAGCTCGTCGGTCGTCATGTCGGCGGGGTCCGCGGTGAACCGGTCGACGCGGTTGCCGACCGACCACACGACGTACGGCCCCTCGGGACGGGCACCGGGGACGTCGGCGGCTCCGGGCGCCGGCCGGTGCAGGGCGAGGAACACGCCGTGACCCCCGGGGCCGACGGCGAGCGCCAGCCCGTGGTGCAGCGCGTCGGGGACGCGCACGCGCGCCCCCGGGTACAGCGGCGCCGTCCCGCCGATCGCGACGACGCCCGTGGACCGCGACGGCGGGCGGCCGAGCAGGCCGTGCGCGACGCGCGAGCGGGTGCCGTCCGCCCCGACGAGCAGGTCGACGTGGCCGCGCGAGCCGTCGGCGAGGTGCACCTCGACGCGGTCGGGGTGCTCCGCGTACCCGGTGACGCGCGTCCCCCACCGCACGGGGAGCCCGTCCGCGAGCACCGCCCGCAGCGGGCGGCGCCCGATCAGCAGCCGCTCCTCCGGCGGCAGGGGGATGCGCAGCCGGGTGCGGCCGTGGTGGTCGAGGACCGACAGGCGCGCGAACGTCCCGGGCGGCGCGGCCGTGGCCCGCACCGCGGCGAGCGTGGCGCTCGGGACGGTGCGGACGAGCGCGTCGAGCGCGACCTGCGGCAGGTGCAGCCGGTACCCGGCGGTGTCCTCGGCCGCCGCGTCGCGCTCCCACACCGTCACGTCGTGCCCCTGCGCCGCGAGCGCGTGCGCGAGCGTCACGCCGCCGATGCCGGCGCCGGCGATCCCGACGCGCATGCCGCCCCCTCGTCGTGCGTCGTCCTGCTCAGAAGTCGAACAGGTCCTCGAGCCAGGAGTCCTTCTTCTTCTTGCGCCGCGGGTCGTAGCCCGGCGTGCCGTAGCCGGGGGCGGCGCGGCGCGGGTCGCGGCGGTCGTCGTCGTAGCCGCGGCCGTAGTCGCGCTCGTACCCGCGCTCGGGACGGCCGCCGTCGTAGCGGCGGTCGTCGTAGCCGGGGGGCGGACCGGGGGTCTGCACGCCCGGGACGGCGCGCGGGTCGACGGCCGGCGCGGCGGGGCCGGCGGCGCGGTCGAGGATCTTGTCGAGCTCGCCGCGGTCGAGCCAGATGCCCCGGCACACGGGGCAGTAGTCGATCTCGACGCCCTGGCGCTCCGCCATCACGAGCTGGGCCTGGTCCACGGGGCACTGCATGACGGGCTCCTGTCGGGTCGGCTGCGGACGAACCTACGCCAACCGGGGCGGCGCGGTCCCGTGCTCCGGCGGGCGCGCGCGGGCGCGCCTCGTGCCGAGCGGGTGCGCCGACGCCCGCGCCGACGGACCCTGGTGCCAGCCGCGCCGCCCGCCCGACCCGTGAGGAGCCACCATGCGCCGTCGTCCTGCCGTCCGCACCGCCGTCCCCGCCGCCGTCCTGCTCGCCGCCGTGACCGCGCTCGGAGCGTGCAGCGACGGCGACTCGTACGCCGTCCGCGACGCGCAGCCGTGCCCGGTCGCCGAGCAGCTCGGCACGTCGCTCGACCTGCTCACCGAGACGTTCACGGACGACTCCACCCCCGGGGACGTCGCCGAGGCGCGCGCACGGGTCGAGGGCGCGCAGGACCGGATCGACGACGCGGCCGAGGAGATCGCGCCGCAGGAGGCCGACGCGCTCGAGGACGCCTGGGAGCGCCTCGACGAGCAGCTCGCCGGGCTGGAGGGGCGGTCCGTCGCCGGCTCCGCGGACGCGCTGACCGCCGCCGCCGACGAGGTCGCGACGGCCCGTGACCAGCTCGCGGAGGCGCTGTCCTGCTGACGCGCCACCCCGCGGCGGGGTCCCTGCGCACGGCGGGCTAGGGTCGCAGGACCCGAACCGGAGGGATCGGCATGCGCAAGCGCACCCGTGTCGTCGCGGTCGTCGTCGTGGCCGCGATGCTCGCGTCGACGGTGCTGGCGGCGATCGGCATGGTGCTGCGGCGCCCTGTCGTGAGCATCCCGGGCGACGTCCCCGGCGACGGCCCCCTGGCGGTGTTCGTCGAGGGCGACGGCGCCGGGGCGAGCGCCTGCGCCGACGACCCGGCCGTCGCGGACAGCTGGACGACGCTGAGCATGCCGTCGACGGCCAGCACGTTCGTCCTCGTCGCCGACGCGGGGCGCGCGGACCTCGAGCGCGTCGCGGCGTGCGTGCTGGCGGGCGTCGGCGACCGCGGCACGGTGACGGTCGGGCGCGTCAGCGAGGACGTCGGCGTCGGGGTCTGACGGGCCGGCCGGCCGTCGACGACGTCACAGCCGCCGCTGCCACTCCACGACCCGGTCCGCGGCCTCCGCGACGACCTCCGGCGCCGACGCGAACGACAGCCGCACCCAGCCGCCACCACCGACGGGGTCGAAGTCGCTGCCGGGGGTGAGCGCGACGCCGGCCTCGTCGAGCAGGCGCGCGCAGTACGTCACCGCGTCCAGGCCCGTCGTCGACACGTCCCCGTACAGGTAGAACGCGCCGTCGGCCGGCGCGACCGGGTCCCAGCCGAGGTCGGGCAGGCGGTCGAGCAGCAGGCGGCGGCTCGTCGCGTAGCGCTCCACGTTGGCGCGCGCCGCGGCCATGCCCTCGTCGCTGAACGCGGCGACGCCCGCGTGCTGCGCGAGCGCCGGCGGGCACAGCGCGACGTTGCCCGCGAGCGCGTCGACGGGGGCCACGAGGTCGTCGGGCAGGACGAGCCAGCCGAGCCGCCAGCCGGTCATCGCCCAGTACTTGCTGAACGAGTTGACGACGACGGCGCCCGTGTCGAGGTACTGCGCGGCGGTGGCGGTCGCGGGCGTCGTCCCGGACGCGTCCGGGTACGTGATGCCGTGGTAGATCTCGTCGCTGACCAGGCGCACGCCGTGCTCGCCGCACCAGGCCGCGAGCGCGGCGAGCTCGTCCGGCTCGATCATCGTGCCCGTCGGGTTCGCGGGGCTGGCGACGACCAGGCCGTCGACGGGCCGGTCGAGCGCCTCGAGCTGCGCGACCGTCGGCTGGTACCGCTGCTCCGGCCCGCACGACAGGTCGACGACCTCGATCCCCAGCGCCGTGAGGATGTTCGCGTACGCCGGGTAGCCGGGCCGCGCCAGCGCGACGCGGTCGCCCACGTCGAACGCCGCGAGGAACGCGAGCATGAACCCGCCCGACGAGCCGGTCGCGACGGCGACGCGCGACGGGTCGACGTCCACCCCGTACGTGGCGGCGTAGTGCGCGGCGATCGCGGCGCGCAGGCCGGGCGCGCCCAGCGACTCCGTGTACCCGAGGTCGCCCGTGGTGAGCAGGTCGACCGCGCGCTGCCGGACGACGTCCGACGCGCCGGTCGACGGCTCGCCCGCGCAGAGGTTGAGCACGTGCTCGCCGGCGGCGCGGCGGCGGTTCGCCGCGGCGAGGATGTCCATGACGGCGAACGGCGGCACGTGCGCACGGCGGGCGACCTTCATGCCGCCATCCTCCCGCGCACGGGGCCGGTCAGGCGCGGTCGCGGGCGGCGAGCCCCGCGCGCACGTGGTCGACGATGCCGTCGGCCGCGGCCTCGATCTCCGCGAGCGTCTGCTCGAACGCCGCGTCCGGCCCGTACCAGGGGTCGTCGACGTCCAGCAGGTCCTCGCGCTGCCCGGGGTCGGCGGGCGCCGCCGGGTCGAACGTGCGGAGCATGCGGATGCGGTCGAGCACGGCCGGGTCGTCCCCGGCGAGGCGGCGCAGCGCGCGGGCGTGCGCCGCGGTCATGGGCAGCAGCAGGTCGCGCGCGACCAGGTCGCTCGGCCGGACCTGCCGGGCGCGGTGCCCGTCGCCGGCCGGGTAGCCGTGGGCCCGCAGCACGGTGCGCGCGCGGCGGTCCACGGGGTTGCCGTGCTCCTCGTCGCTGATGCCGGTCGAGTCGACCTCGACGACGTCGCCGAGCCCTGCCTCCTCCAGCTTGGTGCGCAGCACCACCTCGGCCATCGGCGAGCGGCAGATGTTGCCCGTGCACACGGTCATGACGCGGTAGGGGATGTCCACGACCCCCATCCTCGCCGACCGGCACGACGAACCCCCCGCCACCCGGTCCCGCGCGCCCGTCCACCCGCCGGCCGGCGCGCCCGTCCGGCCGCCCCACCCTCCGTCGAGTGCGGCACCTGCCACCGACTGCGCCTGGTGCACCACCCGCGCTCGGTGCGACGTGCCGCACTCGGCGGGAAGGGAACGGGAGGTGGACGGGACGGTGGGTCGACGGGAGGCGGTGGCTCGACGGCGGGTGAGGTCGGCCACGTCCGACCTCACCCGGGTGAGTGACTGACGGGCGGGTGCGTGCGGGGGTTACAGTCCTGCTCCCAACCCGGTCGTGCCCGTGCACCGACGTCGTGTGGTGGCACCATCCGCACTGACCGGGAGACCTCCCATGTCGCTCACGGCCGAGCCCGTCGCACCCCGCCCGTCCCGCGTCCCCGCCGACGTCGTCGCACCCGCGATGCCGGTCCCGCCGCCCCCCGCCGACGACCTCGTGCTCGCCGGTGACGCGCCCGCCGCCGTCGTCGCCCCGGCGTCCGGTCCCGTCGCCGCCACGCCCCGGACGTCGCCCGAGCACGACGCGCCGACCGAGCCGCTGCCCCTGCCCGGCCCGGCGTGGGGCGCACCCGAGGCGCAGCTCGCCCTCGCCGAGGCCCGGCTCGCGCTGCCGTTCCCCGTGCCCGCCGCGACGGTGGTCAGCGCGCTCACGACCGTCGTGCTCCGCGCCGGCGACCTCGCCGTCAAGGTGTACCCGCCGGGCACCGACCCGGCGCACCTCGCCCGGCTCGCGACCGCTCTGGCCGGGTCCGCGAGCGCGCTGCTGCCCGTCGCGCCACCCGTCATGACGTCCTACGGCGTGGTCGTCGCGTCGCCGTGGCTCACCGCCGGTGCGCCCGTCGGCTGGGGCGGGACGGGCGCGCTGCTGCGTGCCTTCCACGCCGAGCACGCCGACGCCGACGTGCCGGTGTGGGAGCCGCTGCGCCGCGTCGTCGCGGTCGCCCCGGACCTCCCGGACGCCGCGGCGGCCGTGCTGCTCGACGCCCGCGCCGCGCTCCTCGACGCCGTCGCGGGCCTGCGCTCACCCCTGGGCCTCGGCGTCGTGCACGGCGACGTCTCCCCCGCCAACGTGCTGACCGGCCCCGCCGGCCCGGTGCTCATCGACCTCGACTTCGCCGCCCGGGCACCGCTCGAGTACGACCTGTCCAGCGCCGCGCGCCGCGCCGACGCGGGCGAGCTGCCCGCCGACGAGTACCTCGCGTTCTGCCGGGCCTACGGCGCCGACGTGCGCGGGTGGGACGGGCGCGCGGTGCTCGACGCTGTCGCGCAGCTCGGCGGCGTGGCGTTCCGCGTCTGGGACGACCGGCGCGCGGGCCGGCCGCTCGACTGGCTGGACGACGCGGTCGCGCGCTGGCGCACGCCGCTCTGAGGCGTCGTCAGCGCGGCGCCGGGAGCGTCCGCAGCCACGCCGCGAACGCCTCGTTGTTGACGGTGCGGCGTCGGCGTGCCTGCACGTGCGCCATCGCCTCGGCGCCGGTCAGGTTCAGCACCTCGCGCACCACCAGCGACGCCATGAGCCCGGACCGGTTGCGCCCGAACGTGCAGTGCACGAGCACGCGGTACCCGTCGGCGATCAGCCCCGCGACCAGCGCCGCGAGCCGCAGCGTCACCGCCGGGTCCGGCAGGTCGTCGCCGTCGACGAGCGGCGACTTCAGGTAGACGAGCCCCTCGATGTCGGCGGCGGGCGCCACCGCGTCCGGGTCCGCGAGGTCGACCACCGCGCCGATGCCGGTCGCGCGCACCCAGTCGAAGTCGACCGGGCACCCGCCCTGCCACAGCTGCCCGGGCAGCAGCTCGGTCGGCGGGTCCGCCGGGTCGACACCCGGCAGCTCGACCGGGTCGGTCGTCAGGTTGAGGGTGGGGGCGCTCACGCGCCTCACGCTAACCACGCCCGCCGACGACGGCGCGTCGAGCACCGGTCGCAGGGATGAACGCCCGGCGGCCCGCACCGCTGCGCCACACCGCCGGCGGTCTCGCCGCGAACGGGCTCCGGTGTGCGGTTGCCGCTCTCGGAGCGGGAACCGGAGCCCGTTCGCGGTGCGACGGCCGCTCGGGCGAGGGCGGTGGGCGTCCGTGCACGGCCGCCGTCCGTGACGGGAGCGGGCCGGGGTCAGGGCGGCTCGTCGGTGCGGGGCGTGCGCCGGCGTCGGTGGCGGCGGGGAGGATGGGGGCGTGGACGGGCGGGGTGATCGGGCGCAGCGGCTGGTCGCGGCCGTGCGCATGCGGGACGCCGCCACGGTCATGCACCTCGACGCGGACGCGTTCTTCGCGGCCGTCGAGCAGCGCGACAAGCCGTCGCTGCGCGGCAAGCCGGTGCTCGTCGGGGGCGTCGGCGGGCGCGGCGTCGTGTCGACGGCGTCGTACGAGGCCCGGCGGGACGGCGCACGGTCGGCGATGCCCATGGCGCGGGCGCGTCGGCTGAGCCCGGCGGCGGCGGTGCTGACGCCCCGGTTCGCCGCGTACTCGGCGTACTCGGCCGTGATCATGGGCGTGCTGCGCGAGCTGACGCCCGGCGTGGAGCCGCTGTCGATCGACGAGGCGTTCGCGGACCTCGCGCAGGCGGAGGGCGGCGCACCCGAGCCGGAGGAGGCGGCGGCCCGCGTGCAGGCCCGCGTCGCGGAGCTGACGGGCCTGACCGTCTCGGTCGGCGTCGGCCGCTCCAAGCTCGTCGCGAAGATCGCGTCCGACCTGCGCAAGCCCGCGGGCGTGGTGGTGGTGCGCCCGGAGGTCGAGGACGACGTCCTGCTGCCGCTCGAGGTGCGCGTCATCCCCGGCGTCGGGCCGGCGACGGCCGGCGCGCTCGAGCGGCTCGGCGTGCGCACGGTCGCGGACCTGCGCCGTCAGCCCCTCGACACGCTGACGATGACGCTCGGCGAGGCCGGCGGTACGCACCTGTTCCTCATGGCGCGGGGCCTCGACGACCGGCCCGTCGTGGTGTCCACCGAGCGCAAGTCCGCCGGTGCCGAGCGCACGTTCGCGCACGACCTGTTCGGGCGCGAGGTCGTGCTCGCGGCGGTCGAGGACGTCGTCGACGAGGCGCTGCAGCGGCTCGAGCGCCACGGCGGTGCGGCGCGCACGGTGGTCGCCAAGGTGCGGTACGGCGACTTCTCGACGGTGACGCGCTCCGTAACGTTCTCGCACCCGACGGCGTCCGCGGCGGACCTGCGCGACGCCGCGCGCCGCGCCACGCTCGCGGCGGGCATCGACACCCCGGTGCGGCTGCTCGGCGTCTCGTTCCACAACCTCGCGCCGCACGCGCAGCTCGCGCTCGACCTGCACGGCGACCTCGAGCCGCGGGGCGACGACGCCGCGCCGGCCGCCGCGACGCCGGACCTCCTCGACGGGCTCGACGACGCCCCCGACGGTGCGGAGCGCGACGACCCGGCGGACGGCAGCCCGACGGAGGACGCGACGACCGACGGCAGCCGGCCGCACGACCACCCGCCGGACGCCGTCCCGGCCGCGCCCGCGCCGCGGCTCCTCGACGTCACGAACGCACGCCCGGGCCTGGACGTCGAGCACGCCACCCTCGGGCGCGGCTGGGTGGTGCACGTGCGGGACCGCGAGGCGACCGTGCGGTTCGAGACGGCGACGACGCCGCCGGCGCGCTCGCGCGTGCTCGACCTCGACGCCGACCCGCTCGCGCTGGTGGAGCCGGTGGGCGTGACGCCCCCGGACGCCGTGCCGACCGAGCTGCGCGGGACGCCGGCGTGAGGGCGACCCGGGTCGCGGCCGCCGTGGCGGCCGTCGTCCTGCTCGCGGGCTGCGGGACCAGCGCACCCGACGTCACTCCCGACGTGGCCTCCGACGCCGCCCCCGACGTCCCGCCGGACGTCACCCTCCCCCCGCCCGGTGCGCCGTTCGAGTACCAGCTCGGCGGCGCCGACGCCCCGGACGCGGCGACGCAGGTCGTCGTCCGCGACGCCACCGCGCCCCCGGCCGGCCGGTACGACGTCTGCTACGTCAACGGCTTCCAGAGCCAGCCGGGCGACACGGACCGCCTGCTGCGCGCGACGCCGGAGCTCGTGCTGCACGACGACGGCGTCCCGGTGCGCGACCCCGCGTGGCCGGACGAGGTCCTGCTGGACGTGTCGACGCCCGCGCTGCGCGACCGGCTCGCCGCCGAGCTGATCGGGCCGCTGGTCGACCGCTGCGCCGCTGCGGGGTACGACGCCGTCGAGGTCGACAACCTCGACTCGTGGACGCGCGCGCACGGGCTGCTCGACGACGACGACGCGGTCGCCTTCACCGCCCTCCTCGTCGAGCGCGCGCACGCCCGCGGCCTCGCGTACGCGCAGAAGAACGCCGTCGACGTGACCGCGCGCGTGCGCGCCGCCGGCGCCGACCTCGTCGTCGCGGAGGACTGCGCCCGCTGGGACGAGTGCGCCGCCTACGCCGACGCGTACCCCGTGGTGCTCGACGTGGAGTACGACGCCGACGCGTTCGCCGCGGTGTGCGCGACGCAGCGCGACCCGACGACGGCGCTGCCCGGCCTGTCGGTCGTGCTGCGCGACCTCGACGTGCTGCCGCGGGGCGCCGACGACGCCGTCCACGGGACCTGCTGACGCGCGCTCAGGCCCCGGCGCCGGCGGGCTTGCGCGCACGCACCACCGCGCCGTGCATCCCGTCGGCGACCGCGTGCGTCGGCTCGACCCGCACGTCGACGAACCCCGCCGCGACCAGGCCGTCGACGTACTCCGACACCGACAGCGCCCCCGCGACGCACCCCACGTGGCTGCCGCGAGCCGCGCGGTCGGCGGGCGTGAGACGGTCCTCGGCGACGACATCGGAGATGCCGAGGCGCCCGCCGGGCACGAGCACGCGGTACGCCTCCGCGAGCACGGCTGACTTGTCGGGCGCGAGGTTGACGACGCAGTTGGAGACGACGACGTCGACGCTCGCGTCGGGCAGCGGGAGGTCCTCGATGGTGCCGCGGTGGAACGCCACGTTCGTGGCGCCGGCCTCGGCGGCGTTGCGGCGGGCGAGGTCGAGCATCTCCTCGGTCATGTCGACGCCGTGCACGAACCCGGTGGGCCCGACGCGGCGGGCGGACAGCAGCACGTCGATGCCGCCGCCGGACCCGAGGTCGAGCACGCGGTCGCCGGGTCGCAGGTCCGCGACCGAGGTCGGGTCCCCGCAGCCGAGGCTCGCGCGGACGGCGGCGCGGGGCAGGCCGGTCAGCTCGGTGGCGTCGTAGAGCGCTGCGCCGAAGACCGTGCCGCCGGTGGCGGTGGCGCCGCCCGGGGCGGTGGCTGCGTCGGCGCCGCACGTGCCGCCGCAGCAGCCGTCCTGCGCACCGGCGTCGGCCTCGTCGTCCTGCGCCGCGACGGTCGCCGCCTGCGCGTAGCGCCGCCGCACGAGCTCGTGCACGTCGTCCGTGGCGGGCGTCGCGGGGCTGGTCGGGATGGTCATGTCTCCTCCACTCATCGATGGATGTCTATGAGTGGACTCTGGCGCAACGCATCGACAGACGTCAATAGGTCGTGCCACGATGTCCCCGTGCCGACCGCCCTGCCCCTCGCCGCCACCGACGCGTGCTGCGGCACCGCCGCACCCGGCCTCGACGCCGGCGCCGCCCGCGACGCCGCGCGCACGTTCAAGGCCCTGGGCGACCCGACCCGCGTGCGCCTGCTCTCGCTGATCGCGGCGCAGGAGACGGGCGAGGCGTGCGTCTGCGACCTCACCGGCCCCGTCGGGCTGTCGCAGCCGACCGTGTCCCACCACATGGCCACGCTCGCCGAGGCCGGCCTCGTGACCCGTGAGCAGCGCGGCCGGTGGGCGTACTTCCGCGTCGCGCCGGGCGCGCACGACCTCGTCGCCGGCGCCCTCGCCGCGACGCTCGGAACCACCGGAGGAGCCCGATGACCACGCGCACGCCGTCCGTCCTGTTCGTCTGCGTGCACAACGCGGGCCGCTCCCAGATGGCCGCGGGGTTCGTGCGCGCGCTCTCGGGCGGCGCCGTCGAGGTCCGGTCCGCCGGGTCCCTGCCGGCGGAGCGGGTCAACCCCGTCGCCGTCGAGGCGATGCGCGAGGTCGGCGTCGACCTGGCCGGCGAGCAGCCGAAGGTGCTGACCGCCGAGGCGGTGGAGGCGTCGGACGTCGTCGTGACGATGGGCTGCGGCGACGTCTGCCCGTTCTACCCGGGCGTCCGGTACGAGGACTGGGTGCTCGACGACCCCGCGGGCCAGGGCATCGACGCGGTGCGGCCCATCCGGGACGCGATCCGCGCGCGCGTCGTCGCGCTGCTGGCGTCGCTGGAGGTGCCGGTCCGCACGCCCTGACGGCGACGGGGCGACGGGCGCGCCGACGCACATGCGTCGTCGGGCGCCGCACGGGACCCGCTCCTGCGGGCGTACGCACCGCGTGCGCACGGCGGACGTACGGCGGACGTACGGCCGCGAGGACGGTCCCGCCCCCGCCTCGACGCGCGCGACCCGTCAGGCCGGCCGCTCGGCCGGGTCCGGTGCCGCGGTCACGGCGCCCACCAGCGCGGCGACCACCGCGGCGGCCCCCGCGTCCCGCTCCGCGCGCGGCAGCGACCGCAGCGGGCCCAGCGCGGCGAGCGTCGCGTACCCGTGCACGCCGGACCAGCAGGTCAGCGCGGCGCCCTCCACCGCGTCGGCCGCGAGCCGCCCCTCACCGACGAGCCGCGCGAGCGCGTCCTGCAGCTGGTGGTACGGCGACCGCCCGCCGGCGCCGGCCGCGGCCGGGTCGTCGACCTCGGCCATGTCGTCCATGGCGAACAGCGCGACCTCGAACAGCCCCGGCTCGTCGAGCGCGAAGCGCACGTACCCCTCCCCCACGGCCCGCAGCGCCGCGGCGCCGTCGGTCGCGGCCGCGACGCCGGCGGCGGCGCGGTCTCGTATACACATCTGACGCAGCCGACGATGCAATGAATGTGTAGATCTAGGTGGTCGACGTATAAGGAAAAAAGGG
>NZ_JBFTEP010000068.1:0-20395 GCF_047229365.1 Cellulomonas pasadenensis
TTCGTGCGGGAGTTCCTGTGCAAGGTCTACCGCCGTCGCGTCGACGGACGCGGCACGCAGCGGGTGTGGGCGGCGGACGACGGCGCACCGGGTCGGCGCGCCGGGCCCGACCGGAGCCGGACCGCGGTCAACGTAGGCGGCGCGGATACCGCGAAACGGTCACCACGGCCACCGTTGCGGGGCCGTTCCGCGAACGTTCACGCAGGTCAGGCACAGGTCGGGCGGAGGTCGGACGAGGGTCACCGGTCGTTCCCTGCGGCGCCACCGCGCGGGTCCGCGCGTTCATGCGGCCGTCCCGCGGTGTTCGCCGGCCTCGCCGGTCGCCCCGCCCTTGACGCCCGTCGAGGCGCCGGAGGATCGTCGCGGGGAGGGTGCACCTCGACGTCGCCCGCCGTCCGGCACCCGTCCGGACCGCCGCCCGCCGTGCGCGGACGCCGGCCCCACGCCCAGCGCAGGCCTGCGCGGGCGGAGCACCCCGGCCGTCGCCGGGGCGGCGAGCCGCGCCGCGCGTGACGAACGGACGACCCATGACCCGCAGGAAGCTCACCCTCGCCGCCCTCACCGCAGCCCTCGTGGTCGGCGTCCACGCCACGTCGGCCGGCGCCACGCCGCCGTCCGCCGACCCGCCCGAGCCGTCGGGACTCGTCAGCGGCGTGCTCGACGGGAGCGGCCGCCGGCCCGCTGCGCGTCGCTCAGGACGGCGTCCGGCTCGACACCCGGCAGGAGACGACGGTGACCACGTTCGACCTCACGTACGAGGGCGGCGAGTACTCGGGCTGGCACGCGCACCCGGGGATCGTCGTCGCGGTGGTGACCGCCGGCAGCGTGGTGCGCCAGGCGCCCGGCCGGCACGGGCGGTGCGCCACGGAGACGTTCACCGTCGGTGACGCGTTCACCGAGGTCGGTGCCCACCACGTGGCGAACGCGAGCGCGACCGAACCCGCGGTGCTCTCGATCACGCGGATCCACCCGACGTCCGCCACCGAGGGGCGCGTCGACCTGCCGGCGCCCTGCCGCTGACGTCTGCGCCCGCCCCGGCCGTCGGCGACGGGAAGAGGACACCTCCTGCCCGCCACGGGCGGGAGGCTGGAGGGACGACGCAGGGTGCGTCGACGGGAGGAGCGGACATGCTGCGCGGGGTCGCCACCATCTCCATCTACGCCGAGGACCACGCGGCGGCGTCCGCCTGGTACACCGAGGTGCTGGGCGCCGAGCCGTACTACCGGGTGCCCGGGTACCACGAGTGGCGCGTGGGCGAGCACGAGGACGAGCTCGGCCTCATCGACGCGGCGTGGGCGCCGCCGAACGCGCTCGGCGAGCCCGGCGGCGCGGTCGTGCTGTGGCACGTCGACGACCTCGAGGCCGCCCACGCCCGCCTGCTGGCGCTCGGCGCGACGCCGCGCGAGCCGGTCACCGAGCGGGGGGAGGGCTTCCGGACGGCCGTGGTCGTCGACCCGTTCGGCAACCTGCTGGGCGTCATGGAGAACCCGCACTGGCTCGAGGTGCGGGCGCGCCGCGGCGGCGCCGCCCGTCCGGAGGCCGTCGGCGGGGCCTGACGACCGCGGGGTGCGCGAGCCCGCGGGCGGCGCCGGTCAGGGGAGCGCGGCGACCGCGTCGACCTCGACCAGCGCCTCCGGCCGGCCGAGGCGCACGACCCACACGACGGTGAGCGCGGTCGCGTGCGCGCCCCAGACCTCGGCGACCGCGCCGTACGCCTCGTCGAGGTCGACCTCGGCGGCGAGGTGCACGCGCAGGTGGACCACGTCCTCCTGCGTCGCCCCCGCCGCCGCCAGCACGGCCAGCACGTTGCGCAGCGCCTGGGCCGACTGCTCCCGGGCGCCGCCCGTGATCCCGCCGGACGCGTCGGTGCCGTTCTGCCCGCCGACGTACAGCGTGCGGCCGGCGTCCACGAGCGTGCCCTGGGAGTAGAAGGGCGACGTGTGCAGCCCCGGCGGGTTCACGTGCGTCACTCGGCTCATCGTCGGCCTCCTCGCCCGCGCCGCGCCCGGTTGCGCGGCGTCCGGGGTCGACGTCAGGCCTGGGCACCGACACGAGGGCGTCCGGGCGTGGACGGACCTGGACACCGCCGCCACGAGCGTGGTGCCCTTCCGCCGTGACCAGCGCCGCGCCGGCCGACCGACCCGTGCCGGTCGTCGGCGACCCCACCCCCGGACCCGACCCCGACGGCACCGACGTGACCCCGCCTGCGGGTGCCGCCCGCGACCTCGTGCCGTTCGGCACCGCCGTCCGGGCGTGGTGCGCGATCTCGCTGCAGACGTTCGGCGGACCGGCCGGGCAGATCGCCGTCATGCAGCGCACGCTCGTCGACGAGAAGCGGTGGATCGGCCAGCGCCGGTTCCTGCACGCGCTCAACTACTGCATGCTCCTGCCCGGCCCGGAGGCGCAGCAGCTCGCCGTCTACACCGGGTGGCTGCTCAACGGGTTCCGCGGCGGGCTCGTCGCCGGGACGCTGTTCGTGCTGCCCGGCGTCGTCGCGCTGCTGGCGCTGTCGGCCGTGTACGTCGCGTTCGGCGGGACGACGGCGGTGACGGCCCTGTTCGCGGGGCTCGCGCCGGCCGTGATCGCGATCGTCGTCCAGGCCGTGCACCGCGTCGGGACGCGCGCGCTGCGCAGCCCCGCGCTCGTGGTGCTGGCCGTGGCCGCGTTCGTCGCGCTCACGCTGCTGGGGCTGCCGTTCCCGCTCGTCGTGCTCGCGTCGGGCGTCGCGGGGTGGGCCCTGCACCGGTGGGCGCCGCGGCTGCTCGCCGAGCGTGCCCCGGGCGGCGGCGCCGACGACGGCCCGGCGCCGGTCATCCCCGACGACGCGCTGCACGGCGCCCCGCCGTCGGGGCGGCGTGCGGCGCTCGTCCTCGGCGTCGGGCTGGTCGTGTGGCTCGCGCCCGTGGCGGCGGTCGTGGCGCTGCTGGGACGGCAGTCGGTGCTCGCCGAGCAGGGCCTGTTCTTCTCCGGCACGGCGCTCGTGACGTTCGGCGGCGCGTACGCGGTGCTCGCGTTCGTCGCGCAGCGCGCGGTCGAGGTGTACGGCTGGCTCGCGCCGGGGGAGATGGTGCGTGGGCTCGCGCTCGCCGAGACGACGCCCGGGCCGCTCATCATGGTCGTGCAGTTCGTGGCGTTCGTCGGCGCGTACCGCGACCCCGGCGGCCTCGACCCGTGGGTCGCCGCGGTGCTCGGCGCCCTGCTGACGACGTGGGTGACGTTCGTGCCGAGCTTCCTGTTCATCTTCCTCGGCGCTCCGTACGTCGAGCGGCTGCGCGGCAACCGGTCGCTGAGCGCCGCGCTGACCGGCATCACGGCGGCCGTCGTCGGCGTCATCGCGAACCTCGCGCTGTACTTCGCGCTGCACACGCTGTTCGCGGCGACGTCCGTGGTGCGGTGGGGGCCGTTCCGGCTGGAGGTGCCGGACCTCGCGTCGGTGCAGGTCGTGCCCGTCGCGATCGCGGTGGTGGCCGGCGTCCTGGTGCTGCGGCTGCGCTGGTCGGTGCTGCGGGTGCTCGGCGTGTGCGCGGCGCTCGGCCTGCTGAGCGCGCTCGTCCCCGGCCTGCGCTGACCCCTGCCGTCCGCGCGGCCGCGGCTAGGGTGCCGCCATGCCCACGGACTCCCCGCCCGTCGAGGTCACGCTCGAGCCGACGTTCCTCGTCGCCGCGGCCCGGCGCACGGTCGCGAGCGCCGACGTGGGGGCGTTCCTCGACCTCGCCCACGGGGAGGTGCGCGACGCCGTCGAGGCCGCCGGCGCCCGCGTCGTCGGGCCGGCGATCGCCTGGTACGGCCACGTCCCCGACGCGACGGCCGACGTCGCGGCGGCTCTCCCCGTCGCGGGGCTGCCCCTCGGGCCGGTGACGCCGGCCGGCGGCGCGCCCGTCGCGCCCGTCGCGCCCGTCGAGGTGCTCCCGCTGACCGGCGGGCGCTGCCTGGTCACCGAGCACGTCGGCCCGCACGACGGGGTCGGGGCGTCGTGGGAGCGCCTGCTCGCGCTGGCACGCCGACCACGGCGGCGTCGGACGCGGCGACCTCTGGGAGGTCCACCGGGTCGGGCGGACGACCGAGCCGGACCCCGCGCGGTGGCGCACGCGGCTCGTCCTGCCGCTCGGCTGAGCCCTCCGCGCGGGTGACCCGGGTCACGCCGCACCGGCGGAACACCGCCGGGGTCGCCCCGGTTGAGACCGGTGCCGCCCCGGTTCATGACCCCGGGCTCCAACACCCGCCGCCACGAGCGGCCACGCGCCGTGAGGCGTCTGTCGGGGCGGTCGCGACGGGCCGGTGGGTACGCTCACCGGCCCGTCGTCGTCCCCGCTCCTCCGCGCGGCTCAGCGCGAGACGAGCCTGAAGAAGGTGCTGTCGCTGCCGTCGGCCTTCTGCTTCTGGTACAGGAACGCGAGCTTCGACTCGTCGAACTTCTCGAACCACGCGTCCCAGCCGATGTGCTCGAGCTCGTCCGTGCCGGCGCCACCGGGGAAGTCGATGCGCAGCACGCCGGGGTCGTCACCGCCGGCGGTGTCGCGCACGCTCGCGGGCCTCCCGTCGTGCTCCTCCACCCAGCTGCGGATCTCGTCGTGGTCCGTCGTGGTCGTGCTCTCGGAGCTCATCGTCGTCCTCCTGCTCAGGTCGGGATGGGCGGGCGTCGTGCGCCCGCGGTCGCCACGCTAGGCACGGGCGCGGCGGGCGGCGACCGGACGCGGCCCGTCCGTCGGCGGCCGCGGCGGCGCGGACCTAGGGTCGGCGCATGTTCACGTTCGCGACGGCGGGACGGCTGCTCGTCGGCGCCGGTGCGGCCGAGGGGGTCGCGGAGGTCGTCGCGTCCTTCGGGCCGGGCGTCCTCGTGGTCGCCGGCGGGTCGGCCGACGCCGCCGCGCTCGCGGGTGCCGGGGACGTCGACGTCGTGCGGCACCGCGGCGAGCCGACGGTCGACGACGTGCGGGCGGTCGTCGCCCGCGCGCGCGAGCTGCGGCCGGACGTCGTCGTCGGGTGGGGCGGCGGGTCCGTCGTCGACATCGCGAAGGCCGCCGCGGCGCTCGCGCCGTCGGACGGCGACGTGCTCGACCACCTCGAGGTCGTCGGCGCCGGGCGGCCGCTGCCGCCCGCGGCCCTGCCCGTGGTCGCGGTCCCCACGACCGCCGGCACGGGCGCGGAGGTCACCGCGAACGCACCGGTCCGGGTGCCCGAGCGGGGCGTGAAGGCGAGCCTGCGCGGGCCGACGCTGCTGCCGGCCGTGGCGGTCGTCGACCCGGTGCTCACGCTCGGCTGCCCGCCGGGCGTCACCGCGGCGTCCGGCGCCGACGCCCTCACGCAGTGCCTCGAGGCGTTCACCACGCCGCAGGCCACCCCGCTGACCGACCCCCTCGCGCGCGAGGGCCTGCGCCGGGCCGGGCGCTCGCTGGTCCGGGCGCACGCCGACGGCGACGACCTCGACGCGCGCACCGACATGAGCCTGGCCGCGCTGCTGTCCGGCATGGCGCTGGCCAACGCGCGGCTGGGTGCCGTGCACGGGCTGGCCGCCGCCCTCGGCGGGCGGCTGGGCGCGCCGCACGGCGAGGTGTGCGCGGCGGTGCTCGCGGCGACGACCGACGCCAACGTGCGCGCGCTGCGGCGCGGCGACCCCGACGGCGAGGCCCTGCGGCGGTACGCGGAGGCGGCCGGCGTGCTCACCGGGCGACCGGGCGCGCGCGCCGAGGACGCCGTCGCGTGGCTGCGGGACACGGTGGCGGCGCTCCGGATCCGCGGGCTCGGGGACCTCGGTCTGGCCGACGCGGACGTGGCGGAGGTCGCCCGCGACGCGCTCGCCGCGTCCAGCACGCGCGGGAACCCCGTCGTGCTCACCGGGGACGAGATGGAGGACGTGCTCCGCGCGTCGCTCTGAGCCCACCGACCCCTGCCGCGGTGTCGGTGGCCGGGTGCAGCATGGGACGGATCGGGGCGTACCGGACGGGCGGTGCGGCCCGACGTCGGTGCGGACGCCGTGCGGACGCCGGTGCGGCGACCCCGACGAGTTCGGCCCGCGCGGCGGGTCGGTCCCCGGGACGGCGGAGACGGGAGAGGGGCATGACGACGACGATCGAGGCCCACGGGCTGGTGAAGCGGTACGGCGCTGTCGAGGCCCTGCGCGGCCTCGACCTCGAGGTGCCCGAGGGGACGGTCCTCGCCCTCCTCGGCCCGAACGGCGCGGGCAAGACGACGGCGGTGCGCATCCTGACGACGCTGCTGCGCCCCGACGAGGGCACGGCGACGGTCGCGGGCGCGGACGTGCTGCGGGAGCCGGAGGAGGTGCGCCGGCGCATCGGGCTGTCGGGGCAGTCGGCCGCGGTGGACGAGAACCTCACCGGTGCGGAGAACCTCGAGATGATCGGTCGCCTCTACGGGTTCCGGCGACGGAGGGCGGTGGACCGGGCGCGGGAGCTGCTCGACGGGTTCGACCTGTCCGACGCGGGCAGCCGTCCGGCGAAGACCTACTCCGGCGGCATGCGTCGCCGCCTCGACCTCGCGTGCGCGCTGGTCGCGACGCCCCGGGTCGTGGTGCTCGACGAGCCGACGACCGGGCTGGACCCGCGCAGCCGGCTCCAGATGTGGGACGTCATCGCGGGCCTCGTCCGCACCGGCACGACCGTGCTGCTCACCACGCAGTACCTCGAGGAGGCGGACCGGCTCGCCGACGACATCGTCGTGATCGACCACGGGCGCGCCATCGCGCACGGCACCGCGGACGCGCTGAAGGCGCAGGTCGGCGGCGAGCGGGTCGAGCTGGTCGTGGCCGACGCGGCGGACCGGCAGGCGGCCCGGGCCGCGCTCGCGGCCGTCGCGGCCGGCGACGACGTGCACGACGGCGGCACCGAGCGCAGCCTCTCGGTCGCCGTGCAGGACGGTGCACGGTCGCTGCGGCGCGTGCTCGACCGGCTCGAGACGGACGGCGTCCGGGTGCTCGACGTCGGCCTGCGGCGCCCCACGCTCGACGACGTGTTCCTCACGCTGACCGGCCGCACGGCCGAGGACGCGGACCCGTCCGGGCAGCCGCCCGGCGCGCCGACCGGCGAGGAGCGCGACCTCGTGCCCGCACGCCCCGACACGGCCGGGGAGGTGGCCCGGTGACCACGCTGACCCGGACGTTCACCGACACCCAGGTCGTCGCCAAGCGCAACCTGCTCAAGATCGTGCGGGTGCCCGAGATCCTCGTCGCGGTGCTCATCTCGCCGATCATGTTCGTGCTGCTCTTCGCGTACGTGTTCGGCGGCGCGATCGACCCGGGCGACGGCACGAGCTACCGCGAGTTCCTCATCCCGGGGATCTTCGCCCAGACCGTGGTGTTCGGGGCCACGTTCACCGGCGCCGGCATCGCGGAGGACATGCAGAAGGGCATCATCGACCGCTTCCGGTCGCTGCCCATGTCGCAGTCCGCCGTGCTCGCCGGGCGGACGCTGTCCGACGTCGTCTACAACGTGCTGTCGCTGCTCATCATGGCGCTGACCGGCCTGCTGGTCGGCTGGCGGGTGCGCGGGTCGCTGCTCGACGCAGCCGCCGCGTTCGGCCTGCTGCTCGTGTTCGCGTACGCCGTGAGCTGGATCATGGCGCTCGTCGGCGTGCTGGTGCCGAGCGTCGAGGTGATCAACAACGCGTCGTTCATCGTCATCATGCCGCTCACGTTCGTGTCGAACGCCTTCGTGCCGCTGGAGTCGTTCCCGTCGGCGCTGCGGGTCTTCGTCGAGTGGAACCCGGTGTCGACGCTGACGCAGGCGTGCCGGGAGCTGTTCGGCAACACGAACCCGGCGGCGCCGGTGGCCGAGGCCTGGTCGATGCAGAACCCGGCGCTGTACACGCTGATCTGCGTCGTGGTCATCCTCGTCGTGTTCGCCCCGCTCGCGATCGCGCGGTACCGCCGCACGTCGCGCTGACGGCGGCCGTCCGCGGGTCCGGGACGGCGCCCGGCTCAGGCGTCGGCGGCGGCCCCCACCCCGTCGGCGGCCCCCACCACGTCGACGACGAGCTGCGCCGCGCGGCGGATCTCGTCGAGCTGCGCGGGTGTCACGCCGAGCCGCTCCACCATCGTCGCGGGGATGTGCTCGGCCTGCGCCCGCAGGGCACGACCGGCGTCGGTGAGCTCGATCGCGAGCGTGCGCTCGTCGCCTGCGGCGCGCGAGCGCACGACCAGCCCCATGGCGGCGAGGCGCTTGACGATCGGCGACGTCGTCGCGGGCTCGAGGTGCAGCAGGTCGGCGAGCCCGCGCAGCGACAGCGGCCCGTGCTGCCACAGGGCGAGCATCGCGAGGTACTGCGGGTGC
Organism: Cellulomonas pasadenensis; assembly: GCF_047229365.1. Classification (NCBI taxonomy): domain Bacteria; kingdom Bacillati; phylum Actinomycetota; class Actinomycetes; order Micrococcales; family Cellulomonadaceae; genus Cellulomonas; species Cellulomonas pasadenensis. The sequence goes on from NZ_JBFTEP010000068.1 coordinate 8,286, forward strand.
GTGAGGCCCAGCGGCTCGAGCAGGGGACGGTAGAACCCGACGAGCGAGCGCGCGGCCGCGGACAGCGTCAGGCAGACCTGCGCCTCGACGGCGAGCGGGTCGGTGGTCTGCTGGCTCGTCACGACCCTCATGCTATCCGCGACCGTGAGGGTGCTTATGATGAGTGCGCTAAGGATCTGATGAGTGCGCTGAGGATCGGCCTACCGGGAGACGTGATGGCACGCGGACGACGGTTCGACATGACGGACTGGCTCGCGCGCTACCTGCTCGGGCCCGCGTCCGTCGCCCACCCGCGTCGCGCCGGCCGGCGCGCCAACGAGGCGGAGCAGGAGCGCGAGTCCGCGCTGCGCTCGGAGTTCGTGCGCGTCCGCGACGCGAGCGGTCGCGTCTACCTCGTCGACCGTGCCACGGCGGAGGCCACGGGCGCCACGCCGCTGGACGACGACGCGCACTGACGGCCTCACCGCCGACCGCACGTCGACCGCGCGTCCGACGGCACGTCGTCGGACGTCCGCGCCGGGCCCGTCACAGGGATGCGCCGAGGGCCACGCCCGCCGCTGCGGCTGCCACGCAGGCGGCCAGGGTGCCGGCGGCGTTCAGCATCGCGCGCCGGACCTCCCCGTCCTGCGCCAGGCGGACGGTCTCGACCGTCGCCGTCGAGAACGTGGTGAACCCGCCGCAGAACCCGGTGCCCGCCACGACGAGGGCCGTCGGCCCGATGGCGCCCGCGGCCGCGGCACCCGTGAGGACGCCCAGCAGCAGCGACCCCGACACGTTGACGAGGACCGTCCCCCACGGGAACGACGTCCGCACCTGACCGCGCACGAGCCCGTCGACGACGAACCGGGCCGCCGCCCCGAGCCCGCCGGCGAGCGCGAGCAGCAGCACGGTCACGAGCCGCCCCCGTCGTGCCGCCGGGTCGCGCGGTCGACGGTCGCACCGGTGCCGCGCCGGGCGTCCCGGGTGGAGGCGCCGCGCACCCGGCCGCCCACGACGAGCCCGAGCGCGGCGGCGGCGACGCCGACCACCCCGCTGACCAGCCCGTACGCCGCCCCGAGCAGCACGTCGCCGCCGGCCAGCGACCGCTCGACCTCGACGGCGAGCGTGCTGAACGTCGTGAACCCGCCGAGCACGCCCGTGCCGAGCGCCAGGCGCAAAGCACGCGCGCGCGGCGACCCCGGCGCGCGCCCGAGCGCGCCGAGCAGAGCACCGAGGGCCAGAGCGCCCACGAGGTTCTCGACCGTCGTCGCGACGGGCCAGCCGCCGTCCTCCGCGCCAGGGAGTGCGGCGTTGAGCCCGTACCGCGCGAGCGTGCCGACCGCACCACCCGCCGCGACGAGCGCGACGAGGCCGGGGTGCAGGTGCGGCGGACGCGCCGTCCGGTCGGCGTGGGTCCGCGCAGGCACCCGGTCAGCCTCTCACCGACCGGGTGCCTGCGGCGTCAGACGCGCGCCTCCTCGGCGGGCGCGGCGGCGTCCGCCTCGGCCATCGCGCGCCGCCCGGACGGCAGCCCGACGGCGACCACGACGACGAGCAGCAGCGCGACGCCTGCCGCGACGAGCAGCGACTCCACGCTGTACCGGTCGGCGAGCGGCCCGAACACGGACATGCCGAGCGGCATCGCGACGGCCATGACGATGCCGACGAACCCGAACACCCGCCCCTGCCGCTCGGGCTCGACCTTCTCCTGCAGCACGGTCATGGTCGGCGTCGAGAAGAACGGCACGCCGAGCCCGATGAGGAACATGAAGGCGAAGAACACCCACAGGTTCGTCGAGACGCCGAGGCCGATGTTGAACAGCGCGAAAAGCACGGTCGTGCCGACGACCATCGCGATGCGGTTCTTCAGGCCGCCCCACGTCGCGACGACGATGCCGCCGAGGAGCATGCCGATGCTGAACGCGAGCTCGTTGACGGTCAGCTTCCACACCTCGTCGCCGAAGGTGCGCACGATCATCAGCGGCGTGAGGAACGACGGCGCGACGATCAGCACGAACACGACGCCCCACAGCAGCAGCACCCACCGCACGAACGCGTGCGTGGCGACGTACCGGACGCCGCCGACGAGGTCGGCGAGGTACCCGCGGACGCCGGCGACCTGGTCGGCGCGCACGAGCCGCGGCACCGGCACGAGCGTCAGCAGCGCGATGCCGATGAGCGCGGTGACGACGTCGACGAAGAAGATCGCCTCGATCGACGCCGTCGCGTAGAGCGCGGCGGCCACCGCGGGCGCGATCAGCATCATCGCGGACTGGATCGTCTGGTTGATGCCGTTGACCCGCATGAGCTTCTCGGTGGGGACGATCTGCGGCAGCAGCGACGACACGGCGGGCGTCTGGATGCCCGCGCCGGCGGACCGGATCGCCGACACCAGGTACAGCAGCCACAGGTCGTCGTAGCCGGACAGCATGATCAGCGCGAGCGCGAGGGTGCTGGCCGCGATCGTGGCGTCCGCGCCGATGATGAGCTTCTTGCGGTCGAGCCGGTCCGCCCAGACGCCGCCGAACACCGACACGACGGCCTGCGGCAGGAAGCCGACGACCGCGTAGATCGCCATCACGGAGCCGGACCGCGTCTCGAGCGTGAGGTGCCACATGATCGCGTACTGCACGAGCATCGAGCCGAGCAGCGACGACGTCTGCCCGGCGAGGAACACGCCGGTGTCGCGCCGCCAGCGCGGACGCTCCGCCTCCGTCAGCGGCGCCTGCGCGAGCGAGACGTCGGGGTCGTGCGGGGCGCCGTCGTGGGCGGCTGCGCCCTCCGGCGCGGGGGAGTCGGGGGCCGGCGGCTCGGGCGCGGACGGGGTGGGGGCAGACATGGCGCGTCCTTCGGGGGTACGAGGGTGTCGGTGTGTGCAGACCGTCCCCGCGCGCCAACTCATCGGGGGGGGGAGGTGCGTTCAGCCTGGCGGGGCCGGGCCGGGCGTGTCACGCCCTTTGGGCCGCCGGGCGCCGGTGCGCGTGACCACGGGATGAGACGCGGATGAGAGTTCGGTGGGCGACGCGCGGCCGCGGCCGGGGCGCGGACGCCCGATCCCGGGTGAACACGCGGGCGACACGCGGCGCATGCCCCACGTGTCCCGATCCGGGCGCGAGGTCCTGGGCCCGACGGCCTGGCACCCGCCCGGCACTGCCCCTAACGTTGCGCAAGTGACTGAGAACCGTGTCAACGGCACCGCACCCGTGACGGCCCCGCAGCACTCGGTCGAGGGTTTCGTCAAGGAGTTCCTCGGCGAGCTCCACTTCGGCCAGGGCGTCACGCTCGCGCGCGCGAGCGTGAACGACCAGTACCTCGCGCTCGCGCGGACGGTGCGGCAGTACCTCATGGCGCGCTGGATGGAGACCGTCCGCCGCCAGTACGACGCGCAGGCCAAGACCGTCGCGTACCTGTCGGCGGAGTACCTGCTCGGTCGCCAGCTCGACAACGCGCTCGTCGCCACCGACATGGCGGAGATCGTCGAGGAGGGCCTCGCGTCCCTCGGCATCGACCTGGCGACGCTGCGCGAGCAGGAGGTCGAGCCGGGCCTCGGCAACGGCGGCCTCGGGCGCCTCGCCGCGTGCTTCGTCGACTCGCTCGCGACGATGAGCGTGCCGTGCATCGGCTACGGCATCCGCTACGAGTACGGCATCTTCCGCCAGACGTTCGTCGACGGCTGGCAGGTCGAGCAGGCCGACACGTGGCTCGAGCTGGGCGCGCCGTGGGAGTTCCCGCACCCGGAGCACGCGGTCACCGTGCACTTCGGCGGGTCGACCGAGACGTACACCGACGACGACGGCGTCGAGCACAGCCGCTGGGTGCCGGCGTGGGACGTCCTCGGCGTGCCCTACAACTACATGGTCCCGGGCTTCCAGAACGGCCGCGTGAACACGCTGCGCCTGTGGAGCGCGCGCGCCACCAAGGCGTTCGACCTGCAGATCTTCAACTCCGGCGACTACGCCGAGGCCGTGCGCGCGCAGACGTTCGCCGAGAACATCTCCAAGGTCCTCTACCCGGAGGACTCGACGCCGCAGGGCAAGGAGCTGCGCCTGCAGCAGCAGTACTTCTTCGTCGCGTGCTCGATCCGCGACTTCGTCGACAACGTGCTGCCGGCGGACTTCGACCTGCGCAACCTGCCCGAGCGGGTCATGTTCCAGCTGAACGACACGCACCCCGTCATCGGCGTGCCGGAGCTCATGCGCATCCTCGTCGACGAGAAGAAGTTCGCGTGGGACGAGGCGTGGGCGATCACGCAGAAGTGCTTCGCGTACACCTGCCACACCCTGCTGCCCGAGGCGCTCGAGGTGTGGTCCGTCGAGCTCATGGGCCGCCTGCTGCCGCGGCACCTCGAGATCATCTACCGGATCAACGAGGAGTTCCTCGCGCAGGTCCGCGAGCAGTACCCGAACGACGAGCTGCGGCTGCGCCGGATGTCGATCATCGCGGAGCACCCCGAGCGGTCCGTCCGCATGGCGTACCTCGCGACGATCGCGGGCGCCAAGGTCAACGGCGTCGCCGCGCTGCACTCGCAGCTGCTGCGGGACAACGTGCTGCCCGACTTCTCGGAGCTGTGGCCCGACAAGTTCACCAACGTCACCAACGGCGTCACGCCGCGCCGGTTCATCCGGCTCGCGAATCCCGCTCTGTCGGATCTCATCACCGACGCCGTCGGACCCGGTTGGCTCACCGACCTCGAGCGGCTGCGCGAGATGGAGCCGCTCGCCGACGACGCGGAGTTCCGCGAGCGGTTCCGGGCGGTGAAGGCCGCGAACAAGCAGCGCCTCGCCGACGTGCTCGCGCGCCGCGACGGCATCGAGCTGCGCACCGACGCGATGCTCGACGTCATGGTCAAGCGCCTGCACGAGTACAAGCGCCAGACCCTCAAGGCCCTGCACATCGTGTCGCTGTACGAGCGCATCCTCAGCGGCGAGCTCGACCCCACGTCGATCCCGCCGCGGGTGTTCGCGTTCGGCGCCAAGGCCGCGCCCGGCTACAAGATGGCCAAGCAGATCATCGGCCTCATCAACCACGTCGGGGCGACGGTCAACACCGACCCCCGCGTGCAGGGCGCCCTCACCGTCGTCTTCCCGCAGAACTACAACGTGACGCTCGCCGAGAAGCTGATCCCCGCCGCCGACCTGTCGGAGCAGATCTCGCTCGCCGGCAAGGAGGCGTCCGGCACCGGCAACATGAAGTTCGCCCTCAACGGCGCGCTGACGATCGGCACGGACGACGGCGCGAACGTCGAGATCCGCCAGCTCGTCGGCGACGACAACTTCTTCCTGTTCGGCCTGCTCGAGCCCGAGGTCGCCGAGATCCAGGCCGCCGGGTACGAGCCGTCGAAGTACTACGAGGAGAACCCCACGCTGCGGCGCGCGATCGACCTCATCGCGTCCGGCGCGTTCTCGCCGGACGACAAGCGGGTGTTCGAGCCGATCGTGTCGAACCTGCTCACCGAGGACCGCTTCCTCGCCCTCGCCGACTTCCAGGCGTACCTCGACGCGCAGGACCGCGTCGACGCCGCCTACCGGGACGTCGAGGGCTGGACGCGGTCGGCGATCCTCAACGTCGCGCGCTCGGGCTTCTTCTCGTCCGACCGGTCGATGTGGGACTACATCGACCGGATCTGGCACACGCAGCCGGTGGTCGCCCGCTAGCGTTCCGACCCCTTCGTCGCGGCCCGTCCGCCCCGCTCCGGCGGGCGCGGGCGGGCCGCGGCGCAACTTCACCCGTCTGCGCGGTCCGGTTCGCACCCGGGGTCCTGTTCCGACGGTTTCGTGGGGGATGCCTCGCGGGGTGCGCCGGCCCTAGCCTCCGGATCGCACGTCCCGCGATCCCGCCGCCTCGTCGCCGAGCGCGGCCTGTGAAGGAGTACCCGTGTCCCCCACGCCCCTGCGGCGCGCGGCTGCCGCCGTCGCGCTGTCCGCCCTCCTGCTGACGAGCGGCGCGGTCGCCGCGCAGGCCGAGGTCGCGCCGTCCCCCACGGCGTCGCCGACGGTCGAGCCGACCGACGAGCCCACGGCCACGCCGACGGTCGAGCCGACGGCGGAGCCGACGGACGAGCCCACGGCCACGCCGACGGGCGAGCCGACGGCGGAGCCGACGGTCGAGCCGACCGCGGAGCCGACGGCCGAGCCCACGGACGAGCCGACCCCCACCCCGACGGACGAGCCCGAGGCGACCCTGCCGGTCCCCGCCGTCTCCGTCGCGCAGCCGCGTTGCGAGGGCACCACGGTGGTCCCGAACGGCACCATCACGGTCTCGGCGCACGAGGACGTCGACTGGATCATCGTGCGCGACGGCACCGACCCGCTCACCAGCGACGAGGAGGACGCGCTCGTCTACGAGCCCGAGGACCTCGGCGTGCCGGCCTCGGTCGAGGTCGCGCCCGGTGCGTACGAGGTCTGGGCCGCCCCGTGGGGCGCCGAGTTCGGCGACCTCGGCGCGTGGCAGGAGCGCGACTACTTCATCGCGCTCGACGTCACGGTCACGGCCTTCGCCGGCCCGTGCCCGGCGGTCGCCCCGTCCTGGACGCCGTCGGCCGACCAGCTGACCGACGCCAAGCGCGGCGGCTTCACCACCGCCCCGCGCGTCACGGCGGGCGGCCAGCTCGTCCTGCAGCTCGACCGTGCGCTCGCCGGCCAGACGGTCCGCGCGTTCCTGTTCTCGACGCCGACCGACCTCGGCACGCTGACGGTCGCCGCCGACGGCACGGTCCGCGTGACGGTCCCCGCCTCGACGACGGCCGGAACGCACCGCGTCGCCGTGTACGCGGCCGACGGCACGCTCATCGGCTGGCAGTACGTCGAGGTCCTGGCGGCCTCGGGCCTGGCAGCCACCGGTGCGGACCCCCGCGCCGCGGGCCTCGCCGTCGCCGTGCTCGTCGCGGCCGGTGGCGCGCTGCTGGTGACGCGTCGTCGCCTCGCGGCCGTCTGACCCCCCCGCACCACCTCGCACCACCTCGTCCGACGCCCGGCCGGCCACCCGCAGCGGTGGCCCGCCGGGCGTCGGCGCGTCCGGGTGCGGTCGCGGGCCCGCGCACCCCTCGTCCTCACGCGGTCACCGCGGCGACCTCCGGCCTGGGCGCCCGGACCGGCCACGCGTCGACGTCGGCGACCGGCACCTGCACGCGCCGCAGGCGCCCCGACTCGACGAGGACGCCGCGGCCCGGCGGGAACTCGGCGCGGGACATCCGCGGGAACGGCGTCCGGAAGAGCGTGTCGCCGTCGACGTGGTCGGGCTGCAGCACCAGCCCGCGCCGCGCACCGCGGACCTCGGCGACGAGCGGCCACGCCGAGCCCCACGTCGAGGTCTCCGACTCGGCGATGACGAGGTGGTCGTGCCGGCGCGCGGCCCGCACCGCCTCGGTGAGGGGCTGCTCGGCGGGACCGCCGAGCAGGTCGGCGAGCGACTCCACGACGAGCACGACGCCGACGCGGCCGGTGGCGGGCCGGAGCAGGTCCGGCAGCAGGCGGCGGGCCAGCGCCGCCGCCTCGTCGGGCGTCACGGCGGTCTCCGTCCACACGGGCGCCGACCGGACGGCCGAGCGGCGGGTGCCCACGTAGTAGAGCGGGGCGTCGGGCGCGAACCGGCGCAGCGACGTCGCGAGCGCGGCGAGCACGGTGGACCGCCCGCTGCCGGGCAGGCCGGCGACGAGGAACGTGCCGCGCGGCTCGACGCCGACGGGCGCGAGCGTGTCGTCGGCGACGCCGAGCACCGGCCGACCGTCCACGGCCGTCGGCAGGCTCGAGAGGGCCACGTGCGCGGGGAGCCGGCGCACGGGCGGCGCCGGGGTGACGCCCGCGGCCCGCAGGTGCGCCGCGAGCCGCTCCACCTCCGCGGACTGCTCCGCCGGGTCGGTCGTCCCGCCGGGCACGGCGACCTGCAGCTCGTGCCCCGTGCCGACGGGGACGGCGCGGCCGGGCGGCGACGCGGGCGTGAGGACGTCGGCGGGCACGCCGAGCACGCCGTACGCGGCGGCGTCCGCCTGCCGCAGCACCACCCGGCACGGGACGCTGCCGGCGAGCGCGGTCGGCAGCGCGCCGGGCCGCTCGGCCGCCATGACGACGTGCACGCCGAGCGGGCGTCCCTCCGCCACGACGCGCCGGAACGCGGCGAAGGTGGCGGCGCGCCCGGGCTCGGACTCCCAGGCGTCGCGGAACGCGCCGAGCCCGTCGACGAGCAGGAGCAGGCGCGGCTCGTCCGCCCGTCCGGTGAGCGCGCGGTACTGCGTCAGCGTGCCCGCGCGCGCCTGCGCGTACCGGGCGGTGCGCTCCTCGACCGTCGCGAGCAGGGTGCGGACGAGGCGAATGACGCGCTCGGTGTCGGCGCCCTCCACGACCGCGCCGACGTGCGGCAGCGGCGCGAGCATGGCGAGGCCGCCGGCGCCGAGGTCCAGGCCGTACACATGCACGGGGAACCCGGCGGCGGTGGCGCGGCCGGCGCCGACGGCGAGCGTGCGCAGCGCCGTGGACGTGCCGGCGCCGCCCGTGCCGTGCAGCACGAGCGCGCCGTCGTCGGGCCGGTACGCGTACGGGACCTGGCGCTGCTCGTCGGGCCGGTCGAGGACGCCGAGCGGCAGCGCGGTGTCGTCGGCGACGGGCAGGTCCGCCAGGTCGTGCACCGCGGCCAGCTCGGGCAGCCACGGCCGGCGGGGCGGTCGCACGCCGGCCAGGTCGGCGGCGCGCGCGACGGTGCGGACGACCCGGGCGATGTCGGTGGGGCCGTCCTCGGCGGCCGCGTCGGCGGGTGACACCGGCACGAGCCACGGCTCGCCGGGCCCGAACGCGAGCGACTCGACCTCGACGGTCCCGGTGGACCCGGCGGCGGAGCGGCCGCCGGCGTACGCCGCCTGGAACAGCGCGAGCCGCCCGGGACCGGTCCGCACGGCGCCGCGGCCGGGCACGCCCGGGTCGACGTGCGCCGACACCGGGGACCCGAGCACGTCGGTGGAGTCCTGCTCGTCGGCCGTGCGCAGGGCGATGCGCAGCGTGGTGTTCGCGCGCAGGTTCTCGGTGATGGCGCCGGCGGGCCGCTGCGTCGCGAGCACGAGGCTCAGGCCGAGGGAGCGGCCGCGCTGCGCGACGTCGACGACGCCCGCCACGAACTCGGGCACCTCGGCGACGAGCGCCGCGAACTCGTCGACGACGATCACGAGCGCCGGCGGGGTGTCGGGATGGCCGGTCCGCTCGAGCGTGAGCAGGTCCTTGGCGCCCGCCCGGTGCAGCAGCTGCTCGCGCCGGCGCAGCTCCGCCCGCAGCGACGTCAGGGCGCGCCGGACGAGGTGCGGGGTGAGGTCCGTGACGAGACCGACGCAGTGCGGCAGGTCGACGCAGTCCGCGAACGCGGCGCCGCCCTTGTAGTCGACGAGCAGGAACGTGACGCGGTCGGGGCTGTGCGCCGTGGCCATCGCGAGCACCCACGTCTGCAGGAACTCGCTCTTGCCGGAGCCGGTCGTGCCCGCAACGAGCGCGTGCGGCCCCTGACGGCGCAGGTCCAGCACCAGCTCCCCGCCGACGCCCTGCCCGACGACCGCGCGGAGCGTCCCCTCCGCGCGCCGCGGCACGCTCGGCGCCTCCAGGTGGGGCGTCACCGCCGGGTCGAGCGGCGCCGCCGGCCCGCGCTCGACGAGCGACCCCGTCTCGCGCCAGCGCTCCACGACGGCGGCGGGGTCGTCGGCGACCTCGTGCCCGGCGAGGGCGAGGTAGCCGACCGCGCGGGGCAGGTCGCTCTCGTCCTCCACCGGGGCGCCCGCGTCGACCACGCCGGCGAGGTGCAGGCCCAGCGCGGTGGTCGTCCGGTCGTTCACCGGCTCGACGGTGACGTGGTGCCAGGTGCGCTCGTCGACGACGCCGGCGCGGACACCGGTGTCGTCGCAGAGCAGGAACGCGCGGCACGCGGCGGGCAGCCGCGCGGGCGACGGCGCGCACCAGACGACGTGCACGCCGACGGCCGGGCCGTCCTCGGCTAGCCGCACGAGCCGCCCGCGCTCGACGGGTGCGTCGTCCTCGACGACGAGCACCACGGCAGGGTGCGGGCCGACGGCGCGACCCCGGCCGGCGCGCGCCGCGACCAGCTCCTCCAGCCCCGCGACGACCGCGCCGCACGTGGCCGGGTTGTCACCGAGGTGCGCGTCGAGCGGGCTGTGCGGGCTCGCCGTGTGCGGCAGCCACGTCAGCCACTCCCACGCGCGCGCCCGGCGCGCCGACGCGACGGCCGTGACGACGAGCTCGGCCGGCGAGTGCAGGCACACGAGCTGGGCGACCAGCCCGCGGGCGACCGCCGCCGCGTGCTGCGGCGGACCGGCGGCGCCGATGCCGCCGACGTCCCGCAGACGCACCACGAGCGGCACGCCGTGCACGTCGGCCAGCCCGGCGGCGGCCTCCTCGAGCTCCGCGCGCAGCCTCCCGTCCGCCTGCCCGCGCGGCGGCAGGCGCACCGTGGTGCGCGACGGCGCGGTGCCCGTGCCGAGCCGGACCGCGAGGAACTCGTCGTCCGCGGGCCGCCGGCACCACAGCAGCGGGCCGAGCGCGGACGCCGCCCCGAGCGCCTCGCCCGTCGAGGGGTGCTCGCGCAGCCGCGCGGCGACCTCCTCGTCGTGGTCGGCGCGCACCTGCGCGACGACGCGGGCGAGGTCGGCGCGGAACGCCTCCGCCTGGGCGCGCACGCGTGCGCGCTCGCCGGTGCGGCGGTCCCACCACGACGCCACGAGCAGCAGGGGGCTGAGCGCGACGAACGCCAGCGTGAGCGGGCTGCGCGTCACCGCGAAGAGGGCGAGGCCGAGCAGGGCCGGCGCGAGCGCCGCGAGCCACGGGAATCGCTGCGGCCGCACGCGGTCCGGGGGCACCGGGGCCTCGACGTCGCGCTCCGGGTACCGCGGCACGACCAGCGGCGGCCGGTTGAACGCCAGGACCGCCCCGCCGTGGCCGGTGGTCGTCGCGCCGCGCAGGCGCTCGACGCGCAGCGTGGTGTCGCCGATCCGCACGACGTCGTCCGCCTCGAGCCCGGCGCGCGCGACGAGCCCGCCGTCGACCAGCACGCCGCTCGCGGACCCGTGGTCGACGACCTCGACGCGATCGGTGACGACCACGCGCGCGTGCCGCGCGGAGACCCGACGGTCCTGCAGGCGCACGGTCGCGCCGCGCCCGCGGCCGACGACCGACACCCCTGCCGGCAGCAGCACCTCGAGGCCCGCGTCGGGACCGCCGAGGACGACCAGCCGGGCCGCCGCCTCGGCGACGTCGTCCCCGGCCCCGGCGACCACCGGCACGACCGTCACCGTCGAGCCCGGCCGCAGCCCCGCGTCCACGAGCGACGCCGACCGGGGGAGCGCCCGCACGTCCGTGCCGCCGACGTCGACGACCTCGAGCCGTACCTCGCCCGGCGGTCCGCCGAGCCGGGGGTCCGCGCGGACGAGCGTGTCCGCGACGTCGCCGACGGTCGTCACGGCGTCGGCACCCACGACGACGGCGTCGGTCGTGCCGTCGGGCCGGCGGAGCAGCAGGCGGGTGCGCACGTCAGCGCGCCGCCGCCGTGCGGAGGGTGGTGGTCACGGCCGGGCGCGGGGCGTCAGCGCAGGCCCGCGGCGAGCTGCGCGTCCGCGTCCTCGAGCGTCGTGGCCGCGGCGGTGAGGTACTGGCCGAGGCTCGTCAGCGCCGACACGGTCTCGGTCGCGCCCTGCGTGAACTGGCGGTACGTCTCGCCGAACGCGACCGACGCCTGGTCCGTCACGAATCCCGACGAGATGAGCGACTCGATGAACGACCGCAGCTCGGCGAGCCGCGTCGTGATCTCGTCCTCGCCGGCGGTCAGCCGCGTCGCCGCGTCCCGCATCTCCTGGTAGGTCACGTCGATGTTCGCCATGGTGCCGTCCTCCGGGCAGACGCGGGTCGGCCCCGCGCGGCCGTCGTGAGCCCCTGCTCCGACGGCGGTGAACCTAGGGGAGCGGCGGTCCGGCGCGTGCGCGTCCTCCACAGGTCCCGACGGCCGGTCCCCGCCCGCTCAGCGCGCGCGGCCGCGGCCCCCGGAGGTCCCGCCCCGGCCGCCCGGTGCCCCCCCCCGACCCCGGTCTCGTATAAACATCAGACGCGGCCGACGCGGCAATGGAGGGGTTGGGGGGGGGGGGGGGGGGGGGG
>NZ_JBFTEP010000069.1:0-19982 GCF_047229365.1 Cellulomonas pasadenensis
GTGCGGGCCACCGGGCTGCTCGAGCGTGCGCTCCGGCGCGCGTCCGACGAGCGCGACGCCGCCGAGGCCGCGCGCGCGGAGCGCGACCGCGAGCTCGCCGCCGTCCGGGGCCAGGTGGATTCCCTGGCGCGCGACCTCGCCGAGCTCACCGACGTCGCGCACAAGGACGAGGTCGCGCGCACGCAGCAGCGGCTGCGCATCGAGCAGCTGGAGACCCGGTCGGTCGAGGACCTGGGGCTCGACCCGGCGGTGCTGCTCGAGCAGTTCGGGCCGCACCAGGAGGTGCCGGTGGTGCCGCCGCCGGGCACCGAGCCCGACCCCGCCGCGCCGACGGCGGTGCCGTACGTGCGCGCCGAGCAGGAGAAGCGCCTGCGCGCGGCCGAGCGCGGCCTGGCGCTGCTGGGGCGGGTCAACCCGCTGGCCCTCGAGGAGTTCGCCGCGCTCGAGGAGCGCCACCGGTTCCTCACGGAGCAGCTCGCCGACCTGAAGAAGTCGCGCGCCGACCTCCTGGAGATCGTCAAGGAGATCGACGAGCGCGTCGAGCAGGTGTTCACCGAGGCGTACCGCGACACCGCGGCGGCGTTCGACGACGTCTTCCCGCGGCTGTTCCCCGGCGGCGAGGGACGGCTGGTGCTGACCGACCCCGACGACATGCTGACGACCGGCATCGAGGTGGAGGCGCGGCCCGCCGGCAAGAAGGTCAAGCGGCTGTCGCTGCTCTCGGGCGGCGAGCGGTCCCTCACCGCCGTGGCGCTGCTCGTGGCCATCTTCAAGGCCCGGCCCAGCCCGTTCTACGTCATGGACGAGGTCGAGGCGGCGCTCGACGACGCGAACCTCGGCCGCCTGCTCGAGATCTTCCGCGAGCTGCAGGACGACTCCCAGCTCATCGTCGTGACGCACCAGAAGCGCACGATGGAGATCGCGGACGCCCTGTACGGCGTGACGATGCGCGGCGACGGCGTGACGACCGTCATCAGCCAGCGCATGCGCGAGGACCAGCCCGCCTGACCCCCGGCGGGCGGCCGACGCGGCCGCCCGGGTGACGCGCTGTGAAGGTCGTGTGAGAGGTGCCGGCGGGCGTCGCGGCGCGGCGTGCGGGCCCGCGCCGGGGGCGGAGAATGGTCCCATGACTCTCGTGCCCGTGGTCCTCCTGGCCCTCCTCGCCGCCGCCGCCGTGCTGCTGCTCGCGCGCGTGGGGAGCGAGGACGCGCCCGCCGGCGAGGAGTCGCTCTGGGACGCCTTCCGGCGGGGGTGGCGCGCGCGCCGCGAGCCCGACGCCGAGCAGGCCGAGGCCGCCGCCGCGGCGGCCGTCGAGCCGCAGGACGTGTCCCTCGCCGACTTCCTCCGCGCGAACGCGCGCGAGGGCGACGGGTACCTCCACGTCGAGGAGCTCACCGAGGACCTCCAGCGCGCCGCGCACACGCTGCGCGTGCGCCGCGGCGCCTGACGCCGACAGACTGTCGCCGTGGACCTCAACGACCTCCTGCCCTACCTCGTCGGCGCGCCCGTGCTCGCGGCCGGCGCGGCCGCGGCGCTGCTCGTGCGCCGCCGGCGCACGCCCGACCGCCGACCGGACGCCCGGCCCGGCACGCGGACCGCGACGGACGTCGTCGACCGTCCGGTCGTGCCGACCCCCGTCGTGCCGCCCGACGTCGCGGTCGACGGCACGAGCGGCGCGGTCGAGGGGGCGGTCGTCGACGACCTGTCGGTCGCGGACCTCGTCGCCCCGCCGGTCGAGACGCCGGAGCCCACCGCGGGCCGGCTGCGCCGCCTGCGCGAGCGCCTCGCCCGCAACGGCTCCCCGCTCGGTGCGCGGCTCCTGCAGGTGCTCTCGCGCGACACGCTCACCGAGGACGACTGGGACGAGCTCGAGGAGACGCTGCTGCTCGCGGACGTCGGCGCGGGTCCGACGGACGAGATCATCCAGGCGCTGCGCACACGCGTCCGCGTCGAGGGCGTGTCCGAGCCCGGCCGGGCGCGCGCGGTGCTGCGCGAGCAGCTGCTGGCGCTCGTCGACCCGAGCCTGGACCGCGCGCTGCGCACGGCGCCGGTCACCGCCGCCGACGGCACGCCCGCGCCCGCCGTGGTCCTCGTCGTCGGCGTCAACGGCACGGGCAAGACGACGACGGTCGGCAAGCTGGCGCGCGTCCTCGTCGCCGACGGGCGCTCGGTCGTGCTCGGCGCGGCCGACACGTTCCGCGCCGCGGCGGCCGACCAGCTCGAGACGTGGGGCTCGCGCGTCGGCGTGCCCACCGTCCGCTCCGACCGCGACGGCGCCGACCCGGCATCCGTCGCGTTCGACGCCCTGCGCACGGGTCGCGCCGACGGCGCCGACGTCGTGCTCGTCGACACGGCCGGCCGCCTGCAGAACAAGGCCGGCCTGATGGACGAGCTCGGCAAGATCACGCGCGTGCTGAGCCGCGACGTGCCGCTGTCGGAGGTGCTGCTCGTGCTCGACGCCACCACCGGCCAGAACGGCATGCAGCAGGCCCGCGTCTTCGGCGAGGTCGCCGGCGTGACCGGCATCGTGCTCACCAAGCTCGACGGCACGGCCAAGGGCGGCATCGTCGTCGCGGTGCAGCGCGAGCTCGGCGTGCCGGTCAAGCTCGTCGGCCTGGGGGAGGGCCCGGACGACCTCGCGCCGTTCGACCCGGAGGCGTTCGTGGACGGTCTGCTCGGGCAGTGAGCCGCACGGGCACCCGCGCACGGCGCGGGTGCCCGTGCGGCACCCGCGCCGTGCGTCGTCGTCGGGGCCCGCCGTCCCGAGTGCTGGACGATCGCCCGGGTCGAAACACGATGTTCACGCCGCGACGGTGGTTGTCACGTCGCGGTAACCGGCCGCGTCCGCCGGTGAAACGCCGCTCCGCGACGGTTGTCGCCGACCAGCCACGCACGGTGGCGAGGGGAGAGGCGACCTCCAATGGAATTCGAGCTCGACAGCGGCAACACGGCGTTCATCATCTTCGCCGCATCACTGGTGTTCCTCATGACGCCCGCACTGGCGTTCTTCTACGGCGGCATGGTGCGCGGCAAGAGCGTGCTCAACATGATGATGATGAGCTTCGGGGCCCTCGGCCTCGTCTCGCTCATCTGGGTCCTGTACGGGTACTCGGTGGCCTTCGGCTCCGACCTCGGTGGCGTCATCGGCAACCCGACCGACTTCCTCGGCCTGCAGGGCGCGACCGACGACCAGAGCCTCATGGCCGGGACCGGTGTGCCGTTCCTCGTCGCCGCGGGCTTCCAGCTGACCTTCGCGGTCATCACGGCGGCCCTGATCTCGGGCGCCGTCGCGGACCGCCTGAAGTTCGGCTCCTGGCTGGTGTTCGCGGGCCTGTGGGTGACGTTCGCCTACCTGCCCCTCGCGCACATGGTCTGGGGCGGCGGCCTGCTCGGCGGCGGCTGGTTCCTCGTCGACGCGCTGCCGATCCCGATCGACTTCGCCGGCGGCACGGTCGTGCACATCAACGCCGGTGTCGCGGGCCTCGTGCTCGCGATCGTGCTCGGCAGGCGCAAGGGCTTCGGCCGCGAGCCGATGCGCCCGCACAACCTGCCCTTCGTGATGCTCGGCGCCGCCCTCCTGTGGTTCGGCTGGTTCGGCTTCAACGCGGGCTCCGAGTTCGCCGCGGACGGCACGGCCGGCCGCGCCTGGGTCAACACGACGGTCGCCACCGCGGTCGCGCTGCTCGCCTGGATCGGCACGGAGAAGGTCCGTGACGGGCACGCCACGTCGCTCGGTGCGGCGTCGGGCGTCGTCGCCGGCCTCGTCGCCATCACCCCGGCCGCCGCGGCGGTCGACACGTGGGGCGCCATCGCCATCGGCGTCGTCGCGGGCGTCCTCTGCGCGCTGGCCGTGGGCCTGAAGTACAAGTTCGGCTACGACGACTCGCTCGACGTCGTCGGCGTCCACCTGGTCGGCGGCCTCGTCGGCACCGTGCTCATCGGCTTCTTCGCGACGGACACCGACGCGACGTGGTACCCGGACGGTGCGTCGAACGGCCTCCTCTACGGTGGCGGTGCCGGCCAGCTGGCGACGCAGGTGATCGTCGCCCTCCTGGCCATGGTGTTCTCCGGTCTCGTCACGCTCGTCATCGCGCTGGTCCTGAAGGCGACGATCGGCCTGCGGGCGACCGAGGAGCAGGAGGTGTCCGGTCTCGACCTGACGGTCCACGGCGAGACGGCGTACGAGTCGCTGGGCGCGGGTGCCCGCGTCGTGACGGAGGTGAAGTGATGACGAAGCTCGTGACGGCGGTCATCCAGCCGCACCGGCTGGACGACGTCAAGTCGGCCCTCGAGGCGGCGGGAGTCCGCGGCCTGACGGTGAGCGAGGCGAGCGGCTACGGCCGTCAGCGCGGCCACACCGAGGTGTACCGCGGTGCCGAGTACACGGTCGACCTGGTGCCGAAGGTGAAGATCGACGTCCTCGTGGCGGACGGCGACGCGGCGGCGGTCACCGAGGTGGTCGTCCGGGCGGCGCAGACCGGCAAGATCGGCGACGGCAAGGTCTGGGTCGTGCCGGTCGAGGACGTGGCTCGCGTCCGCACCGGCGAGCACGGTGACGACGCCCTCTGAGCAGGACGGTCGCGCACAGCACATGACGACAGGACGGCCGCCCGCCGCGGGCGCCGCCGGGTCGCCGCAGGTCCCGCAGCCCCTCGGGGTGCGGGACCTGCGTGCCGCCCGGCTCGCGCTCGCCGCGCGCGCCCCGGGCCCGGGCGCGGACGGCCTCGCACGGCGTCGCGCGGTGGCGGACCTCGTGGTCGGCGCGCTCGCGCGGCTCTGGGACGAGGTCACGCAGGGCCGCGACGTCGCCGGCGTCGCGCTGGGCGTCGTCGGCAGCGTCGGCCGCGGCGACGCGAGCCCGGTGTCGGACCTCGACCTGCTGCTCGTCCACGAGGGGCGCGGCCACGGGGCGGACGAGCTCGCGGACCTCGCGCAGCGCCTCTGGTACCCGATCTGGGACGCCAACCTCGACCTCGACCACGCGGTGCGCTCGCTCGCGCAGTGCCGGCAGGTCGCGTCGAAGGACCTGCCGGCGGCCGTGGGGCTGCTCGAGCTCCGGCCCGTCGCGGGTGACGGGCTCGTGGTCGCCCGCGCCCGGTCGGCGCTGCTCGCGGACTGGCGGTCCGCGGCGCGCCGCCGCCTGCCGGAGCTGCTGGCGTCGACGCGGCAGCGCGCCGAGCGCCACGGCGAGGTCGCCTACCTCATCGAGCCGGACCTCAAGGAGGCGCGCGGCGGCATCCGCGACGCCGTCGTGCTGTCGGCGCTCGCCGCCACCTGGCTCACCGACCGGCCGCACGGCGCGGTCGACCACGCGTACGCGCACCTGCTCGACGTGCGCGACGCCGTGCAGGTCGTCACGCGCCGGCACACGAACCGCCTGCTGCTCGCCGACCAGGACGAGGTCGCGGCGCTCGTCGGCTTCGACGACCGTGACGACCTGCTCGCGTCGGTCGCGGAAGCGGGCCGCGTCATCTCGTACGCCCTCGACTCGACGGCCCGCAACGCACGCCAGGCGCTGCAGCGTCCCGCCCGCCGGCCGGTGCTCGTGCGTGGTCGGCGGACGCCGCCGCGGCTGCGCCAGATCGCCGAGGGTCTCGTCGAGCACGACGGCGAGCTCGTCCTGTCGGTCGACGCGCGCCCCGCCGACGACC
This sequence comes from Cellulomonas pasadenensis, assembly GCF_047229365.1. Lineage (NCBI taxonomy): Bacteria > Bacillati > Actinomycetota > Actinomycetes > Micrococcales > Cellulomonadaceae > Cellulomonas > Cellulomonas pasadenensis. The sequence continues at coordinate 5,652 of NZ_JBFTEP010000069.1, forward strand.
CCGTCCTGTCGCTGCGGGCCGCCGCGACGGCCGCCCGCACCGGCCTCGTGCTGTCGCCCGTGACGGTCGCGAGCCTCGAGGCGACGCCGCCGCTGCCGACGCCGTGGCCGCGCGCCGCCCGGCAGCAGCTGCTGCACCTGCTGGGGTCCGGGCCGGCCCAGGTGCCGGTCTGGGAGGCGCTGGACCTCGCGGGCGTCGTGACGACCTGGGTCCCCGAGTGGGCCGGCGTGCGCAACCGCCCGCAGCGCTCGCCCGTGCACCGGCACACGGTCGACCGGCACCTCGTGGAGACGGTCGCGCGCGCGGGTCGCGACCGCCGGTCCGTCGACGCCCCCGACACGCTGCTGCTCGCCGCGCTGCTGCACGACATCGGCAAGCGGGCCGGCGCGGGCGACCACGCGGTCGAGGGCGCGCGGCTGGCGGGCCCGGTCGTCACGCGCATGGGCTTCGGGCCGGAGGTCGCCGCGGACGTGACACGGCTCGTGCGCGAGCACCTGACCCTCTCCGAGCTGGCCACGAGCGCCGACCACGACGACCCCGCGACCCTCGAGCGGCTCCTCGACGCGGTCGACCACCGCGCCGACCTGCTGGCGCTGCTGCGCGCGCTCACCGAGGCCGACGCGTCGGCGGCCGGGCCCACCGCGTGGACGGCGTGGCGCGCGACGCTCGTCGACGACCTCACCGCCCGGGGGGCGCGCGCGCTGGCGGGTACCCTGGACCGTCCGTAGCCCGTCCGCGTCCCGCAGCGAGGTCCGGTGTTCGCCACCCTCTCCGACCGACTCACGTCGACCTTCAAGAACCTGCGCTCCAAGGGCAGGCTCTCCGAGGCCGACATCGACGCGACCGTGCGCGAGATCCGCCGCGCGCTGCTCGACGCCGACGTGGCCGTCCCGGTCGTCCGTCAGTTCACCGGCGCGGTGCGCGAGCGCGCGCTCTCCGCCGAGGTCTCGCGCGCGCTGAACCCGGCGCAGCAGGTCGTCAAGATCGTCAACGACGAGCTCGTCGCGATCCTGGGCGGGCAGACGCGGACCGTCGCGTTCGCGAAGCAGCCGCCCACGGTCATCCTGCTCGCCGGCCTCCAGGGCGCGGGCAAGACGACGCTCGCGGGCAAGCTCGCGCAGTGGCTCAAGGGCTCGGGCCACACCCCGCTGCTCGTCGCGGCCGACCTGCAGCGCCCCAACGCCGTCACGCAGCTGCAGGTGGTCGGGGAGCGTGCGGGCGTGCCCGTGCACGCGCCGCACCCCGGCAACCAGGGCGCGGACGACGTGCTGCCCGCGGGCGCGGACCCGGTCTCCGTGGCGCGCTCGGGGCTCGAGGAGGCGCGCCGCCGCCAGCACGACGTGCTCATCGTCGACACCGCCGGCCGCCTCGGCGTCGACGCGGAGCTCATGCGGCAGGCCGCGGACATCCGCGACGCCGTGCAGCCCGACGAGGTGCTGTTCGTCGTCGACGCGATGATCGGCCAGGACGCCGTGACGACGGCCCAGGCCTTCCAGGACGGCGTCGGCTTCACCGGCGTCGTGCTGTCCAAGCTCGACGGCGACGCGCGCGGTGGTGCCGCGCTGTCGATCGCGAGCGTGACGGGCCGGCCGATCATGTTCGCCTCGACGGGTGAGAAGCTCACCGACTTCGAGGTGTTCCACCCCGACCGCATGGCGTCGCGCATCCTCGACATGGGTGACGTGCTCACCCTCATCGAGCAGGCCGAGAAGGCGTTCGACGCCGAGCAGGCCGAGAAGATGGCCGGCAAGCTCGTCGGCGGCGAGGACTTCACGCTCGAGGACTTCCTCGTGCAGATGCAGCAGCTGCGCAACATGGGCTCGATCAAGAAGATGTTCGGGATGCTGCCGGGCATGGGCCAGATGCGCGAGGCGCTGGAGAACTTCGACGAGCGCGAGGTCGACCGCATCGAGGCGATGATCCGCTCGATGACGCCCGGCGAGCGGCAGAACCCGAAGATCATCAACGGCTCGCGCCGCGCCCGCATCGCCCGCGGCTCGGGCACCACGCCGAGCGAGATCAACCAGCTGCTCGAGCGGTTCGAGGGCGCGAAGAAGATGATGCGCCAGATGGCCAAGGGCGGCGGCATGCCCGGTGGCATGCCGGGGATGGGGAACCTGCCCGGCATGGGCGGCAAGAAGTCCCGCGGCAAGCAGGCGCCCGCCAAGCGCGCCAAGGGCGCACGCTCCGGCAACCCGGCCAAGCGCGCCGAGCAGGAGCGCGCCGCCGCGGCCCGCGCCGCCGCGCAGCCGACCGGTCCCGCGGGCTCGGCCTTCGGCCTGGGCGGCCCGGCGCCGGCGGAGCCGGACCCGGCCGAGCTGCAGCTGCCCGCGGGCTTCGACAAGCTCTTCGGCGGCCGCTGAGCCCGCCATGACGGTCACGCACCTGCGGGGGACCGTCGTGCTCGGCGACGAGCACGAGGTGGGGGAGGCGTGGGTCGTCGGCGACCGGCTGACGCTCGAGCGTCCCGCGGGCGTGCCCGACGCCGTGCTCGACGGGTGGGTGCTGCCCGGGCTCGTCGACGTGCACTGCCACGTCGGCCTCGCCGCGGACGGGCCCGTCGACGACGCGACGGCCGAGCGGCAGGCGATCGCCGACCGTGACGCCGGCGTGCTCCTCATCCGCGACGCCGGGTCGCCCGCGGACACGGCGTGGGTGCACGCGCGCGACGACCTGCCGCGGCTGCTGCGGGCCGGTCGCCACCTGGCGCGGCCGAGGCGGTACCTGCGGCACTACGGGCGCGAGCTCGCGGACGTCGGGCAGCTGCCGGCCGCGGTGCGCGAGGAGGCGGCCCGCGGCGACGGCTGGGTCAAGCTCGTCGCCGACTGGATCGACCGGGACCTCGGCGCCGACGGCGACCTGCGCCCGCTGTGGCCGGACGCCGTGCTCGCGGAGGCGGTCGCGGCCGCCCACGCCGCCGGCGCCCGCGTCACCGCCCACACGTTCGCCACGGAGTCCCTCGACGCGCTGCTCGACGCGGGCGTCGACTGCCTCGAGCACGCCACCGGGGCCACGCCCGACCAGGTCGAGCGCATCGCGGCGGCCGGCGTGCCCGTCACCGCCACGCTCCTCCAGGTCGCGCAGTTCGAGGCGATCGCCGCGCAGGGCGAGGCGCGCTACCCGCGCTTCGCCGCGCGCATGCGCGCCATGCACGCGCGCCGGCACGCGCACGTGCGCGACCTGCACGACGCCGGTGTCCGCGTGCTCGTCGGCACCGACGCGGGCGGGACGATCGGCCACGGGCGCATCGCCGACGAGGCCGTCGAGATGGCGGCCGCGGGCATCCCGGCCCGGGACGTCGTGGCCGCCGCCAGCTGGCGCACCCGCGCCTGGCTGGGCGTGGACGGCATCGCCGAGGGCGCGAGCGCGGACGTCGTGGTCTACGACGCCGACCCGCGCGCCGAGGTCGGCGTGCTCGCCGCGCCGACGGCCGTCGTGCTGCGGGGCGCCCGCGTGCGGTAGCGGTCCGCCCGCGGACGTGCACGCCCATGCCCCGATCTCTGGCACAATGGTCGGCTGTACTCGGCGCGCACAGCCCCTCTACCTGTGCCCGCTGCGTCCTTGAGGCCGGACCGGCGCGCCCTCCCCACGGGCAGGCGCGGGTCAGGCCACCTCAGCAGACATCAGGAGACACCACCTCGTGGCAACGAAGATCCGCCTCAAGCGCCTGGGCAAGATCCGTGCGCCGTACTACCGCGTCGTCGTCGCCGACTCGCGCACCAAGCGCGACGGCCGCGTGATCGAGGAGATCGGCAAGTACCACCCCACCGAGGAGCCGTCGCTCATCGACATCAGCTCCGAGCGTGCGCAGTACTGGCTCGGCGTCGGCGCGCAGCCGACCGAGCAGGTCCTCGCGCTGCTCAAGGTGACCGGCGACTGGCAGAAGTTCAAGGGCCTGCCCGGTGCCGAGGGCACGCTGCGGACGAAGGCGCCGAAGGCCGACGCCGCCGCCGCCGTCGAGGCCGCCGCGCTGGACGCCGAGAAGGTCAAGGCGTCCGCGTCGGAGAAGAAGGCCGCTGCCGCCGAGGCGCCGGCCGAGGCGCCCGCCGAGGACGAGCAGGCCTGATGCTCGCCGACGCGCTCGAGCACCTGGTGCGGGGCATCGTCGACCACCCGGACGACGTGCGCGTGCGCACCTCGTCGCTGCGCCGCGGGGAGATGCTCGAGGTGCGCGTGCACCCTGAGGACCTCGGGCGCGTCATCGGCCGCGGCGGCCGCACGGCCCGTGCCCTGCGCACGGTCGTCGGCGCGCTGGCGACCGAGGGCCCGGTCCGCGTCGACGTGGTCGACGTCGACCGGCGCTGAGAACCATCCCGACGGCCCGGTCCCTCCTGCGAGGGGCCGGGCCGTCGGCGTCACCGGGCACGTGCGCGCGGTGAGAGACGAGCCCCGCCGCGTCCCGCGGACCGGCGGGGGAGGGAGAGCAGGATGCAGCTGACCGTGGCCCGGATCGGCCGTCCGCACGGGCTGCGCGGCGAGGTCGCGCTCGACGTGCGCACCGACGCGCCGGAGCGCCGACTCACCGTGGGCGCCCGGCTCGACACCGAGCCCCCGGCGGCGGGACCCCTGACCGTCACGCACGTGCGCCGTGCGCAGGAGCGCTGGTACGTCACCTTCGCGGAGGCGGCGGACCGCACCGCGGTCGAGGCGCTGCGGGGCGTGGAGCTGGTCGTCGAGGCCGACGACGACGAGGACGACGACGGCTGGTACGAGCACGAGCTCGTCGGCCTGCGTGCCGAGCACGTCTCGGACGGGCGCGTGCTCGGCGAGGTCGTCGGGCTCGAGCACCTGCCGGCGCAGGACCTGCTCGTGGTGCGCGAGGCCGACGGCACGCGCACGCTCGTCCCGTTCGTGGAGGCGATCGTCCCCGTGGTCGACGTGGCCGGCGGGCGCGTCGTGCTCGACCCGCCGGGCGGCCTGCTCGCCGCCGACGCCGACCGGCTCGTGGTCGACGAGCCGACGGCCGACGAGGGCTGAGGCGTGCGCGTCGACGTCGTCTCGATCTTCCCGGAGTACCTCGCCGCGCTCGACCTGTCCCTCGTGGGCAAGGCACGCACGTCCGGCCTGCTCGACCTGCGGGTCCACGACCTGCGCACGTGGACGGACGATCGCCACCGCACGGTCGACGACACGCCCTTCGGCGGCGGCGCCGGGATGGTGATGCGCCCCGACGTGTGGGGCCGCGCGCTCGACGACGTCCTCGACGACGGCGCCCACCTCATCGTCCCGTCGCCCGCGGGGGAGGTCTTCACGCAGCGCACCGCGGAGCGGCTCGCCCGCGAGGAGCACCTCGTGGTCGCGTGCGGCCGCTACGAGGGGATCGACGCGCGCGTGGCGGAGCACTACGCGGACCGCGTGCGCGTCACCGAGCTCTCGCTCGGGGACTACGTGCTGAACGGCGGCGAGGTCGCCGCGCTCGTGGTGGTGGAGGCAGTCGCCCGGCTCCTGCCCGGTGTCGTCGGCAACCCTGCGTCGCTCGTCGAGGAGTCGCACGGCGCGGCCGGCCTGCTCGAGTACCCCGTCTACACCAAGCCGGCGGAGTGGTCCGGCCACGCGGTCCCGGACGTGCTGCTGTCCGGGCACCACGCCCGCGTCGAGCGGTGGCGCCGCGACCGTGCCCTCGAGCGCACCGCCGCCCGCCGGCCCGACCTGCTGGCCGCGCTGGACCCGGACGCGCTGGACCGGCACGACGTCGCGCTCCTCGCCGAGCTCGGGTGGACGGTGGCGGACGGGCGCCTGGTCCGCGTCTGAGGCGTCCGCGATTCGGTCCCGGACGCCCGCTGTGGCAGACTGGTCGGTCGGTGCGCGTCGGCCCGCCTCTCTGCCGCAGGGGAGAACGCCACGACGCACGGACCCGGCCCGCCGCGGTCCGCACCACCCGATCCGAGCCCCCACGGGCGCGTGCCCTGCCCCGCAGCGCGTGCGCCCGTCGATCACGCTCCTGACCTGCGGCAGGGCGGGGAAGTGACACGTCATGCAGACGCTCGACGCGATCGACGCAGCATCGCTGCGCACCGACGTCCCGGATTTCCGTCCCGGCGACACCCTCAAGGTCAACGTGAAGGTCGTCGAGGGCAACCGCTCCCGCGTCCAGGCGTTCCAGGGCGTCGTGATCGCCCGCCAGGGTGCCGGTGTGCGCGAGACCTTCACCATCCGCAAGGTCAGCTTCGGCGTCGGCGTGGAGCGCACGTTCCCCGTGCACTCGCCGACCCTCGACTCGGTCGAGGTCGTCACCCGCGGTGACGTCCGCCGCGCGAAGCTGTACTACCTGCGCGCGCTCCGCGGCAAGAAGGCCAAGATCAAGGAGAAGCGCGAGCAGGCTCCGGCCAAGGGCTGAGCCTCACCTCCGCCCGTCGTCGTCCCCGGCGCGCCCGTCGCCCGGCGTGCGCGGGGCCCGGCACGCGGGCACGTGCCACGCGGCGGGCGCGCGCGTGGGAGAGTGTGTCGGTGAGCGAGCGACGCGCCGAGGAGCTGGGGCCGGTGCCGAGGCCGGGGCAGGGCGCCGACGCCCACGCCCCGGACGGGCGGCCCCTCTGGGCCCCCACGGGTGCCGGGACGGGCGACGTCGCCCACGACGAGCAGCCGCCGGAGAGCCGCCGCAGCCGCCAGGAGCGCGACGGCGGACGGTCCGGCCGCACGACCGCGTGGTCGTGGATCCGGGAGACCGCCATCATCCTGGTCAGCGCGCTCGTGCTCTCGCTCGTCGTCAAGACGTTCCTCGTCCAGGCGTTCTTCATCCCGTCGCCGTCGATGCACGACACGCTGGTCGAGAACGACCGCATCCTCGTCAGCAAGCTCACGCCCGGGCCGCGCGACCTGCGGCGGGGCGACATCGTCGTGTTCAAGGACCCGGGCGGCTGGCTGCAGCCCGTCGTCGAGCCGCAGCGCGGGCCGCTCGGGGACGCGCTGAACGACGGCCTGACGTGGATCGGCCTGCTGCCCCAGGACGCCGGCGAGCACCTGGTGAAGCGCGTGATCGGCCTGCCCGGTGACCGTGTCGCCGGCGCGCCCGGCCAGCCCGTCACCGTCAACGGCGTCCCCCTCGAGGAGCCGTACCTGGCGACGGGCGCGGAGCCGACCGAGAAGGCCTTCGACGTCACGGTGCCCGAGGGCTCGGTGTGGGTGATGGGCGACAACCGGCAGCGCTCGGCCGACTCGCGCTACAACATGGGCAACCCCGGCGGCGGCTCCGTGCCCGTCGACAACATCGTCGGCGTCGCGTTCGTCACCGTGTGGCCGCTCGACCGGGCCACCGTCCTGCGCAACCCGTCCGACACGTTCGCCGGCGTGCCCGACCCCTCCTGACGCGTGGACCGCCCCGCATGACTCCCGTCGACAGCGCCGCGGGCGCGCGTGCGACCACGCCTTCCCGCACGACCTCGTCCACCACGACGCCGCCCGCGACGACGCGCGGTGTGCGGGCCGCGCCCCGCCCGGCGCCCCACCTGCGGCACGAGCGGGCCCTGCTGCGCGACGGCCACACGTTCGTCGCCGGCATGGACGAGGTCGGCCGCGGCTCGCTCGCCGGGCCGGTGAGCGTGGGCGTGGTCGTCGTCGACGCGACGACGCGGTCGGCGCCGCGCGGCGTCGCCGACTCCAAGCTGCTCACGCCCGCCGCGCGCGAGCGGCTGCTGCCGGCCCTGGGCCGGTGGGGCGTGGCGCGCGCCGTGGCGCACGCGAGCGCGCAGGAGATCGACGAGCGCGGCATCGTCGCGGCGCTGCGGCTGGCGGGCACGCGCGCGCTGGCCGCCGTGCTGACGGTGGTGGAGCGCGTCGACGTCGTCGTCCTCGACGGTTCGCACGACTGGCTGACCCCGCCGTCACCGGACCTGTTCGGCACGCAGGACGAGCTCTTCGGCGACGTCCTCGAGGTGCGCGTGCCGCGCGTGCAGAAGCGCGTCAAGGCCGACCGCACGTGCGCGAGCGTCGCCGCCGCGAGCGTGCTGGCGAAGTGCGAGCGGGACGCCCTCATGGTGCGGCACGCGCAGGACCACCCGCACTTCCGCTGGGACGAGAACAAGGGCTACGCGGCGCCCGACCACCTCGCGGCGCTGCGCGCGCACGGGCCGAGCCCCCTGCACCGCAGGTCGTGGCGCCTGCCGGAGACGGTCGGCCTCCCGCCGGCGACGAGCGGGCCGGGGTGGACGGTCGACGGCCTCCTCACGGACGAGCTGCGCCTGCCCTGACGCCGCGGCGTCCGCCGCGGGCGTCCGGGCGCGGCGTCCCGCGGCCGTGCCGCCGCCGCGGATGGGGGATGATGGGCGCGTGAGCGCCGAGGACCTGGAGAACTACGAGACCGACATGGAGCTCGCGCTGTACCGCGAGTACCGCGACGTCGTCGGGCTCTTCTCGTACGTCGTGGAGACGGAGCGGCGCTTCTACCTCGCCAACCACGTCGACCTGCAGGTGCGGTCCGCCGCGGGCGAGGTCTACTTCGAGCTGTCGCTCGTCGACGCGTGGGTGTGGGACGTGTACCGGTCCGCGCGGTTCGTGAAGTCGGTGCGTGTCGTGACGTTCAAGGACGTCAACGTCGAGGAGCTCGCCAAGGCGGAGCTCGACCTCGGCTCGGGGAACGCCTTCCCGCGCTGACGCGCCACGCCGGCTGCCGGAGGCCGCGCCCGCCGTCGAGCCGACCACAGCCCCGCGGACGGTCGTCCCCGTCCCCGGGCCCGCTGGCCGCCGCCCACGCCGCACCGCCCGCGGACCAGGGTCGTCGCCGGAGGTGGTCGACGTGCGTGCGACGGACGCGGTGGGACGGTACGGCGAGGACGTGGTGGCGCGGTACGTCACGGCGGCAGGGTGGACGGTGCTCGACCGCAACTGGCGGTGCGCCGAGGGCGAGCTCGACATCGTGGCGCTCGACGGCGACGAGCTCGTCGCCGTCGAGGTGAAGACGCGGCGGTCGGTCGCCTACGGCCACCCGGCGGAGGCGGTGACGGCGCGCAAGCTCGCGCGGCTGCGCCGGCTCACCGCCGCGTGGCTGCGCGCGCACGACGTCGCCGCCCGCTCGGTGCGCGTCGACGTCGTCGCCGTGACGCTGCCCGCGCGCGGGGCCGCGACCGTCGAGCACCTGCCGGGGGTGGTCTGAGTGCTGGGCCGCACGTGCGCGGTGGCGCTGCTGGGCCTGCGCGGGCACGTCGTCGAGGTGGAGGCCCACCTGGCGACGTCGCTGCCCGCGTTCAGCCTCGTGGGCCTGCCGGACGCGTCGCTGGCGGAGGCGCGCGACCGCGTGCGGGCCGCCGTGACGTCGTCCGGCCTGGCCTGGCCGAACCGCCGCATCACCGTGAACCTGTCGCCCGCGACGCTCCCGAAGACGGGGTCGGCGTTCGACCTGGCCGTCGCGGTCGCGACGCTCGCCGGCGCGGGGCTGGTCGAGGCGGCGTCCGCGGCCGCGTGGGTGCACGTCGGCGAGCTCGGCCTCGACGGGCGGGTCCGCCCGGTGCGCGGCGTGCTGCCGGCGGTGGCCGCGGCGGTCGCCGCCGGCCGACCGCGCGTGGTCGTGCCCGTCGGCAACGCGGCCGAGGCGCGGCTGGTGCCGGGCGCCGAGGTGCTGGCGGCCGAGCACCTCGCGCAGGTCGCCGCGCACCACGGCGCGGACGTGGCGGTGCCGGACGTCGAGCCGGTCCCGGACGTGCCGTCGACGCCCGCGACGGGCGAGGTCCTCGACCTCGCCGACGTGCGCGGGCAGGAGGAGGCGCGCCTCGGCGTCGAGGTCGCCGCCGCGGGCGGGCACCACCTGCTGCTCGTCGGCCCGCCGGGCACGGGCAAGACGATGCTGGCGGCACGCCTGCCCGGTGTGCTCCCGGACCTCGACGAGGCGGACGCGGTCGAGGTCACCGCGGTGCACTCCGTCGCGGGCACGTTCGACCCCGCGCGCGGCCTGCTGCGGCGCCCGCCGTTCGAGGACCCGCACCACACCGCGACGCCGGCGAGCGTCGTGGGCGGCGGGTCGGGCATGCCGCGACCGGGAGCGGCGTCCCGGGCCCACCGCGGCGTCCTCTTCCTCGACGAGGCGCCGGAGTTCACGACCGGCGTGCTGCAGACGCTGCGCCAGCCGCTCGAGCACGGCGAGCTCGTCCTGCACCGCGCGGGCGGCGCGGCGCGCTACCCGGCGCGGTTCCAGCTCGTCCTGGCCGCGAACCCGTGCCCGTGCGGGCGGGCGGTCGGCAAGGGACTGGACTGCACGTGCCGCCCGGAGCAGCGCCGACGGTACTTCGGCAAGCTGTCCGGACCGCTGCTCGACCGGGTGGACCTCCAGCTGGAGGTGCCCCCCTCACGGGCGGCGGACGCGCCGGGGGAGGACTCGGCCACCGTGGCGGGGCGGGTCCTCGCGGCCCGGGCCGCGCAGCGCGAGCGCTGGCGCGCGGGCGGCTGGCGCACCAACGCCGAGGTGCCCGCACGCGCCCTGCACGCCGCCCTGGGCCCCGACGGGCGGCTGCTCGCCGACCTGCACCGCGCGGTCGACCGCGGCACGCTCAGCCTGCGCGGCGCCGACCGCGTGCTGCGCGTCGCGTGGACGCTCGCCGACCTCGACGGCCGCGCCGGCCCGGAGCGCGGCGACGTCGGGCGCGCGCTGGCCCTGCGGACGCGGGGGCACGGCGCATGACCGCGCACGAGGCGGACCGTCGCGCCCGTGCGGCGTGGAGCGCGCTGGTGGAGCCCGGCGACGAGGTGGCGGGTGCGCTCGTGCAGGCGTGCGGCGCGGCGCACGCCCTGGCGTGGGTGGAGGAGGCCCTCGCCACGGGACGTCCGGACTGGGGCGTCCTGGGCCCGCGGGCGGACGTCGGCGACGCGGTGCGCCGGCGGCTCTCCGCCGCGGTGCGCCGGTGGGGCGTGCGCCGTCCGCACGTGGACGTCGACCGCGACCTGGAGGCCGCCGCGCGCGTCGGCGCACGCGTGGTCGTCCCGGGTGACCCCGGGTGGCCCGGAGGTCTCGACGACCTCGGCGCCGCCGCTCCGCCCGCGCTGTGGGTGCGCGGGGAGGGGCCGCGGCACGCGCGGTCCGTCGCGCTCGTGGGTGCCCGCGCGTGCACGGGGTACGGCGAGCGCGTCGCGGTCGACCTCGCCGTCGACCTCGCGCGGCGCGGGTGGCAGGTGGTCTCGGGTGGCGCCTACGGCATCGACGCGGCGGCGCACCGCGGCGCCCTGGTCGCGGAGGGACGGACGCTCGTGGTGCTGGCCGGCGGCGTCGACCGTGCCTACCCGGTGGGGAACGCGCGCCTGCTCGAGGAGGCCGTGCACAGCGGGGGAGCGGTGGTCAGCGAGGTGCCGCCCGGGGCGGTGCCCACGCGCAGCCGGTTCCTCCAGCGCAACCGGCTCATCGCCGCGACGGCACGGGCCACCGTGGTGGTCGAGGCGGCGTGGCGGTCGGGCGCCGCGAGCACGGCGCACCACGCGGCGCGTCTGCTGCGGCCCGTGGGTGCCGTCCCCGGGGCCGTGACGTCCGCCGCGTCGGCGGGCTGCCACCGCCTCCTGCGCGACGGCGTGGCCGTCTGCGTCACCGACGCGGCCGAGGTCGTCGAGCTCGCGGGCGACGTCGGCGCCGACGTCCTCGACGCGTCCGCGCAGGTCGGCGCGCCGCGGGAGGGCCTCGACCCCCTCGCGCGCCGGGTGCTCGACGCGGCACCGCGCCGGGGCGGTCGCTCGACGCAGGACGTCGCCGTGCGTGCCGGCACGACGGTCGCGGAGGCCCGTGACATGCTCGGCCTGCTCGAGCTCGACGGGCTGGTCCGGCGGGTCGGGTCCGGTTGGGTGCTCGCCGAGGGGGATGAGGCTCGGCGGGGGTGAAAAAAAGCGGCGATCGGGGGAATCCGCGCCGTCGAATCGGACATTGTCGGCGGATTCCGTCACTGCGCATTCTTGTAGTTCCCGCAGCGTCTTGTGGCGCAGCGGTGACGGCCGCCACCTTAGGAGCATGTTCATGGCGGAGATCACGGCGGGAGCCCCCGAGCGGGCTCAGCTCGTCGCCGACTTCGCCCTCCACCTGCGGGCGCAGCGCACGCTGTCCGAGCACACCGTGCGGGCGTACCTCGGGGACCTGGACCACCTGTTCGCGCACGCCGTCCGGCACGGCGCCACGCGCCTGGACCAGGTCGACCTCGCGGTCCTGCGGGGGTGGCTGGCCGCGATGGCCGGCGCCGACCGCAGCCGCGCGACGCTGGCCCGCCGGTCGGCCGCGGCACGCACGTTCTTCCGCTGGGCGGTGCACACCAGCCGGCTCGCGACCGACCCGACGCTGCGGCTCGCGTCGGCGCGCGCGGCGGCGCCGCTGCCGACCGTCCTCGCGGTCGAGCCCGTGACCCGGCTGCTCGACGCCGCGCAGGAGCGCGCCCACGACGGCGACCCGGTGCACGTGCGCGACTGGGCGGCCGTCGAGCTGCTCTACGGCACGGGTGCCCGCGTCGGCGAGCTGTGCGGCGCCGACGTGCCCGACGTCGACCTGGGCGCCCGCACGCTGCGGGTGCTCGGCAAGGGCGGCAAGGAGCGCGTCGTGCCCTTCGGCGTGCCGGCCGCCAGCGCGGTCGCCGCGTGGCTCGACGACGCGCGGCCCCGGCTCGTGCGGGACGGCACCCCGCCCGCGCTGCTGCTCGGCCGGCGCGGCGGACGCGTCGACCAGCGCCAGCTCCGGACCGTCGTCCACCAGCTCGCCGCGAGCGTCGGCGTCGACGACGTGGCGCCCCACGCGCTGCGGCACACCGCCGCGACGCACCTGCTCGAGGGCGGCTCCGACCTGCGGTCGGTGCAGGAGATCCTCGGCCACTCGAGCCTCGCCACGACCCAGCGCTACACCCACGTCTCCGCCGAGCGCCTGCGCTCGGCGTACCGCCTCGCCCACCCACGGGCATGAGGAGCACCACCCCGCCGCCGGGCACACCCCTGCGCGCGACCGCCACCGCCCGCCCCACACCGCCCGCACCCGCGGGCACCAGCACAGAGACGGAGCCGACGATGACGGCACTGCAGGACGCCCCCGTCGGGCTCCCGACCCCCGCACCCCTGCGCGGCTACCGCCCCGGCACCGCGCCGGCAGGCCTCGTGCCGCAGCAGCGCACCGTCGCCGGCGACGTGCCCACGGACGCCGCACCTGCGGTCGCCGCACCCGCCGACGCCGCACCTGCGGTCGCCGCGCCGGAGCCGGTCGCGGAGGGCGTCGACGCCCTCTGGGCGCGCTTCACCAAGGAGCGGTGCCCCCGCACGCGGGAGCGGCTGATCATGCACTACGTGCCCCTCGTCACGGCCGTCGCCGGCCGGCTCGGCATGCGCCTGCCGTCCACCGTCGAGCACGCCGACCTCGTCTCGTACGGCATGTTCGGGCTCATCGACGCGATCGAGAAGTACCGCACCGACCGCGCGGTGAAGTTCGAGTCGTACGCGTCCTCCCGCATCCGCGGCGCGATCATCGACGAGCTGCGGGCCATGGACTGGGTGCCGCGCTCCGTGCGCACGAAGGCCCGTGCCGTCGACCGGGCCTACGGCGAGCTCGAGTCCTCGCTCCACCGCGCGCCCACCGAGGCGGAGGTCGCGCAGCGCCTCGAGGTCCCCGTCGCCGAGCTGCGTGCCGTCTACACCCAGCTCGCGGCCGTGAACATCGCCGCGCTCGACGAGCTGCTCGCCGGCTCGGACGACCGCCCCGGCGCCGCCACGCTCGCGGACACGCTGGGCGACCGCCGCGCGGAGGACCCGGCCGGCTCGGTCGAGGCCCAGGAGACGAAGTACCTGCTCGCGCGGGCGATCGAGTGCCTGGGGGAGCGGGAGCGGCTCGTCGTCGTCCTCTACTACTACGAGAGCATGACCCTCGCCGAGATCGGCCGCGTCCTCGGCGTCACGGAGTCGCGCATCTCGCAGATCCACACGGCTGCGATGGTGCGCCTGCGCACCCGGCTCCTCGACGCCGAGCGGGGCTGACCCGCGCGCCGCGGCGCGGCCGGGCGACCTCACGGCACGGGCAGCAGCACGACCGGTCCCGCGCCCGGCAGCAGCGACCACGGGTCGACGTAGCGGTCGCCCTCGCGCACGCCCCAGTGCAGGCACGTGCCGGCGCAGTGCCCGCCGGTGGCCACCGTGCCCAGGCGGTCCCCGGCACGGACGACGTCGCCGACGGCCACCAGGGGGACGACCGGCTCGACGCTGCTGCGCCGTCCGTCGGGGTGCAGGACCGTGACGACGCCGCGGTCCACCACGTGCCCGGCGAACGACACCGTGCCGTCCGCCGGCGCGACCACGTCCGCCCCCGCCGGGGCGAGCAGGTCGACGCCGCGGTGGCCGGCCGCCCACCGCTCGGGCGGCGCCTCGAAGGCGCGCGCGAGCTGCGCGGGCGGCCCGACCGGGGCC
>NZ_JBFTEP010000070.1:0-19975 GCF_047229365.1 Cellulomonas pasadenensis
AGCGTGCCCACCGGCCGCGCCGGGCCGCTCCCCCATCAGGAGGCGCGCGACGCCCGCAGCCGCGCCGCGGCGTCGCGTGCCCGGCCGAGCTGCTCCGCCACGCGCACGGGCGCCGTGCCGCCGTGCGCGGACCGCGACGCCAGCGAGCCCTCGACGGAGAGCACCGCCCGGACGCCGGGCGTCAGGTGCGGCGAGATCGCCTGCAGCTGCGCGTCGGTCAGGTCCCACAGCTCGAGCGCCGGCTCGTGCTCCTCGCACGCGCGCACGCAGGCACCGGCCACCTCGTGCGCGATGCGGAAGGGCACGCCCTCGCGGACGAGCCACTCGGCGACGTCGGTCGCCAGCGAGAAGCCCTGGGGGGCGAGCGCGGCCATCCGGTCGGTGTCGAACGTGAGCGTCGCGACCATGCCGGCGAACGCGGGCAGGAGCACCGTGAGCTGGTCGACCTGGTCGAAGACCGGCTCCTTGTCCTCCTGGAGGTCGCGGTTGTACGCGAGCGGCAGGCCCTTGAGCGTCGTCAGGAGCCCGGTGAGGTCGCCGACGAGGCGCCCCGCCTTGCCGCGCGCGAGCTCGGCGACGTCCGGGTTCTTCTTCTGCGGCATGATGCTCGATCCCGTGGAGTACGCGTCGTGCAGGCGCACGAACCCGAACTCCTTGGTCGCCCAGAGGACGACCTCCTCCGCGAGGCGCGACAGGTCCACCGCGACCATCGCGGCGACGAACGCGAACTCCGCGACGACGTCCCGCGACGCCGTGCCGTCGATCGAGTTCTCGACCGGCGCGTCGAAGCCGAGCTCCGCCGCGACCGCGGCCGGGTCGAGGCCGAGGGACGAGCCCGCCAGCGCGCCGGACCCGTACGGGGACACCGCGGCGCGGCGGTCCCAGTCGGCCCAGCGCTCGACGTCGCGCAGCAGGGGCCACGCGTGCGCGAGCAGGTGGTGCGCGAGCAGCACGGGCTGCGCGTGCTGCAGGTGGGTGCGGCCGGGCACGGGCGCGTCGCCCGCGGCCTCGGCCTGCGCGACGAGCGCGTCGACGACGTCGAGGACCATGCCCGACAGCACGCGTGCCTGGCGGCGCAGGTACATCCGCACGAGCGTCGCGATCTGGTCGTTGCGCGAGCGCCCGGCGCGCAGCTTGCCGCCGAGGTCCGCGCCGGCGCGCTCGATGAGCCCGCGCTCGAGCGCCGTGTGCACGTCCTCGTCGTCGGGCGTCGGCGCGAAGGTGCCGGCGGCGACGTCGGCGCGCAGGCGCTCGAGGGCGTCCTCCATGCCGGCGACCTCGGCGTCGGTCAGCAGGCCGGCCGCGTGCAGGACGTGCGCGTGCGCGACCGAGCCGGTGATGTCGTCGTCGGCGAGGCGCCAGTCGAAGTGCGTCGAGCGCGACAGCTCGGTGAGGGCCGCCGCCGGGCCGGACGCGAAGCGTCCGCCCCACAGCGCGAGCGGCCCCGCACCGGCCGTGCCGGCCTGCTGGTCAGCCACGCGCGATGCCGCCCTGGTCGCCGAGGTCGGGCGCGTTGCCGAACTTGACGTCGCGCGCCGCGGCCAGCTTCGAGCTGAGGCCGTAGATCTCGATGAAGCCCTTGGCGGCCGACTGGTCGAACGTGTCGCCCGTGTCGTAGGTCGCGAGGTTGAAGTCGTACAGGCTCGCGTCGGAGCGGCGGCCGGAGACGGTCGCGCGGCCGCCGTGCAGCACGAGGCGGACGTCGCCGGAGACGTAGCGCTGCGTGTCCTCGACGAAGACGTCGAGGGAGCGCTTGAGCGGGCTGAACCACTGGCCGTCGTACACGAGCTCGGTCCAGCGCTGCTCGACGCCGCGCTTGAAGCGGGCCTGCTCGCGCTCGACCGTGACGTTCTCCAGCTCCTGGTGCGCGGCGATGAGCGCGATCGCGCCCGGCGCCTCGTACACCTCGCGCGACTTGATGCCGACCAGGCGGTCCTCGACGATGTCGATCCGGCCGACGCCCTGGGCGCCCGCGCGGCGGTTCATCTCCTGGATCGCCTGCAGCGGCGTCACCGGGACGCCGTCGAGCGCGACCGGGACGCCCTCCTTGAACGTGACCACGACCTCGTCGGCGACCGGCGGGAACGTCGGGTCGTCCGTGTAGGTGTAGACGTCCTTGGTCGGGCCGTTCCAGATGTCCTCGAGGAAGCCCGTCTCGACGGCGCGGCCCCACACGTTCTGGTCGATCGAGAACGGGTTGTGCTTGGTGGTCTCGATCGGCAGGTCGTGCTTCTCGGCGAACTCGATCGCCTTGTCGCGCGTGAGGGCGAGGTCGCGGACGGGTGCGAGGCACGTGAGGTCCGGCGCGAGCGACGTGATGCCGACCTCGAAGCGGACCTGGTCGTTGCCCTTGCCCGTGCAGCCGTGCGCGACCGTGGTGGCACCGAACTGGCGGGCCGCGCGCACGAGGTGCTTCACGATGACCGGCCGCGACAGCGCCGAGACGAGCGGGTAGCGGTCGAGGTAGAGGCCGTTGGCCTTGAGGGCCGGCATGCAGTACTCGGTGGCGAACTCGTCGCGGGCGTCCGCGACGTACGCCTCGACGGCACCGCAGTCGAGCGCACGGCGGCGGATGACCTCGAGGTCCTCCCCGCCCTGACCGACGTCGACCGCGACGGCGATCACCTCGGCGCCGGTGGCCTCGGCGATCCAGCCGATGCCCACCGAGGTGTCCAGCCCCCCGGAGTACGCGAGGACGACGCGATCGGTCATGTCAGGTTCTCTCCGTTCTCGGCTACGTCAGCATGCATGAACATACATGGTTCCGCGGAGATATGCATAACCGGTCTCAGCCCTCGCCGGCGAGCGCGAGGAAGCGTGCCGCGACCGCCTCGCCGCCGTCGGCGGCGCGCGAGATGACGAGCACGGTGTCGTCCCCCGCGATCGTCCCGAGGACGTTCGGCAGCACGGAGTGGTCGATCGCGGACGCGAGGAACTGCGCGGCACCCGGCGGCGTGCGCAGCACCACGAGGTTGCCCGACGCCTCGGCCGTCACGAGCAGCTCCGCGCAGAGGCGTGCCAGGCGCGCCGCGAGCATCTCGGTGTCGGTCGTCGCCGGCGTGCGGTCCCCGCCCTCCTGGGGCACGGCGTACGCGAGCGCCCCGGACGGCGTGCGGATCTTCACGGCGCGCAGCTCGACCAGGTCGCGCGACAGGGTCGCCTGCGTCACGTGCACGCCCTCGTCGGCGAGCCGCTCGGCGAGCTCGCCCTGGGAGTGCACCGACCCCCGCGACAGCAGGCTCGTGATGAGAGCGTGGCGCGCCGCCTTCGTCGAGGGGATCGCGCCCGTCGTGCTCACGACCGCTCCAGGAGGAACGTCAGGAGCGCCTTCTGGGCGTGCAGGCGGTTCTCCGCCTCGTCCCAGACGACCGACTGCGGGCCGTCGAGCACCTCCGCGGTGATCTCCTTGCCGCGGTACGCCGGCAGGCAGTGCAGCACGAGCGCGTCGGGGGCGGCGAGCGCGAGGGCGTCGGCGTCGAGCCGGAACGCGGTGAAGCGGTCGGCGCGCTCCCCCGCCTCGTCCTCCTGGCCCATCGACACCCACGTGTCCGTCGCGACGACGTCGGCGCCCGCGACGGCCGCGTCGCGGTCGTGCAGCACGGCGACCGAGCCGCCCGTGGTCGCCGCGACGGCCCGCGCGGCCGCGACCACGTCCGGGTCGGGCAGCGCGTCCGGCGGGGTGCCCACGCGCACGTGCAGGCCCGCCGTCGCACCGCCGAGCAGGTACGAGTGCGCCATGTTGTTCGCGCCGTCGCCCACGTACGCGAGCGTCGTGCCGGGCAGCGCCGCGACGCCGCCGCGGTGCTGCGCGACGGTCGTGAGGTCGGCCAGCACCTGGCACGGGTGGAACTCGTCGGTGAGGGCGTTGACCACGGGCACCCCCGCGGCGGCCGCCATCGCGTCGAGCCGCGTCTGCGCGTGCGTGCGCCACACCACCGCGGCGACCTGACGGCCGAGCACCCGTGCGGTGTCGGCGATCGACTCGCGGACGCCGATGCGGGCGAGCGTCCCGTCGACCGCCAGCGGGTACCCGCCCAGCTCGGCGATGCCCGTCGTGAAGCTCACCTGCGTGCGCAGCGTCGGCTTGTCGAAGATGACCGCGACCGCCCGCGGGCCCGCGAGCGGCGTGCGGACGAACCGGTCGGCCCGGAACGCGAGCGCCAGCTCGAGGACCGCCGTCTGCTCGTGCGGGGCGAGGTCGTCGTCGCGCAGGAAGTGCCGGGTCACGAGGCGTCCTCCGCGATGTCGGCCGGCAGCGCGGCCACGAGGTCGACGAACGGCTGCGCCTGCTCGTCGGTGAGCACGAACGGCGGCGCGATGCGCAGCGTCGTCGGCGTGCACGGGTTGACGACGACGCCCGCGTCGAGCGCGTCCGCCGCGACGCGCGCCGCGACGGGTGCCGTGAGCTCGACGGCGATGAGCAGCCCCTCGCCACGGACCTCGCGGACCAGCGGGTTGCCGGTGCCGGCGAGGCGCGCGCGCAGCCGCTCCCCGAGCGCCGTGACGTGCGCCAGCAGCGCGTCGCGCTCGATGACGCCGATCGTGGCGAGCGCGGCCGCGGCGGCGACGGGGTTGCCGCCGAACGTCGTGCCGTGCTGGCCGCGGCCGAGCAGGGACGCGACCTCGGGCCCGTAGGCGACGAGCCCGCCGACGGGGAAGCCGCCACCCAGGCCCTTCGCGACGGTGACCACGTCCGGGACGACGCCGCCGCCGACGTGCGGGTGCTGGTGCGCGAACCACCGGCCCGTGCGTCCCATCCCCGACTGCACCTCGTCGAGCACGAGCAGCGCGCCGTGCCGCGTGGTGAGCTCGCGGGCGCGCGCCAGGTAGCCGGGCGGCAGCGGCCGCACGCCGGCCTCGCCCTGGACGGGCTCGACGACCAGGCCGGCGACCCGGTCGCCGCCGTCGGCGAACGCGGCCTCGAGCGCGTCGGTGTCGCCGAACGGCAGGAACTCCACGCCCCCCGGCAGCGGCTCGAACGGCTCGCGGTACGCCGCCTTGTGCGTCAGGGCGAGCGCCCCCATGGACCGGCCGTGGAACCCGCCCTCGAGCGCCAGCACGCGCGGGCGGCGGCCGGCCGAGTGCCGGCGCAGCAGCTTGAACGCGGCCTCGTTCGCCTCGGTGCCCGAGTTGGTGAGGAAGACCCGCGACCCCTCCGGCGCACCCGCGAGCGCGAGCAGGCGCTCGGCCAGCGCGATCTGCGTCGGGCTCGCGAAGAAGTTGGAGATGTGGCCGAGCGTGCCCAGCTGCGCGCTGACCGCGGCCGTCAGGGTCGGGTGCGCGTGGCCGAGGGCGTTGACCGCGATGCCGCCGAGCAGGTCGAGGTAGCGGCGGCCGTCGGCGTCCCACACGTACGGGCCCTCGCCGCGCACGAGCACCCGCTGGGGCGGCCCGAACGTGTCCATGACGGCGTGCGTGTACCGGTCCGTCCACTCGGCGACGCTCCCGCCGCCCGCGGGCAGCGGGAGCGCGTCGTCCGGCGCCTCGGCGCGGTGCCGGGCGGCGGTCGGCGCGGCGGTCGGTGCGGCTGCAGCGGTGGGCTCGGTCACGGGGCGTCCTCCTGCGCGGCACGGACCCGGGGCACCGGGACCGTGGAGGGGTTGTCGGCCGGGTCGACGTCGGGCAGCACCATGGTGCCGACCCCGTCGGACGTGAAGACCTCGACGAGGATCGAGTGCGCCTCGCGGCCGTCGATGACGTGGGCGCGCGGGACACCGCCCTCGACGGCGCGCCAGCAGGCCTCCATCTTCGGGCGCATGCCGGCGTCGAGGCGGGGCAGCAGCGTCGCGAGGTCGGACGCGCGGATGCGCCGCACGAGGCTCTCGCGGTCGGGCCAGTCGGTGTACAGGCCCTCGACGTCGGTCAGGACGATGAGCTTGCGCGCGCCGAGGGCGACCGCGAGCGCGGCGGCGGCGGTGTCGGCGTTGACGTTGAGGACCTGCGTGGGGTCCTCGATGTCGGGGGCCACCGTGGACACGACCGGGATGCGCCCGGCGTCGAGCAGGTCGAGCACCGCGCCGGGGTTGACCTGGACGACGTCACCGACGAGGCCGACGTCGACCTCCTGCCCGTCGACGACGGCGGTGCGGCGCCGCGCCTGGAACAGCGCGCCGTCCTCCCCCGACAGGCCCACGGCGTGCGGGGCGTGGCTGTTCAGCAGCCCGACGAGCTCGCGCGAGACCTGGCCCGTGAGGACCATGCGGACGACCTCCATGGCCTCCGGCGTGGTGACGCGCAGACCGCCCCGGAACTCGCTCTCGATGCCGAGGCGGTCGAGCATCGCGTTGATCTGCGGACCGCCCCCGTGCACGACGACGGGCCGCAGCCCGACCTGGTGCAGGAACACCATGTCCTCGGCGAAGGCACGCTTGAGCCGGTCGTCGACCATCGCGTTGCCGCCGTACTTCACGACGACCAGCGCGCCGGAGAACTGCTGCAGCCAGGGCAGCGCCTGGATGAGGACCTCCGCCTTCTGGTCGGGGCGCAGGTCGGTGCGCGTGTCGAAGACGAAGTCCTCGGGCACCGGGGGCAGGTCGGGGCTCGTGCCGCTCATGTGGAGTACGCGCTGTTCTCGTGGACGTAGTCGTGCGTGAGGTCGTTGGTCCAGACGGTCGCGGAGGCGTCGCCCGCGTGCAGGTCGACCACGACGTGGATCTCCCGCGCCGCGGCGAGATCGAGCTGCGCGGGGTCCTCGTGGGCGCCGCCGGCGCGGCAGATCTGCAGACCGTTGATCGTCACGTCGAGCGCCGTCGCGTCGAACGGGGCGACGTCCTCCGGCACCGTGCCGACCTGGGCGATGATCCGGCCCCAGTTCGGGTCGTTGCCGAACATCGCGGCCTTGAACAGGTTCGACCGCGTCACGGCGCGGGCCACGGCCACGGCGGCGTCCTCGGTGGTGGCGCCCTGCACGTGCACGGCGATGTCGTGCGACGCGCCCTCGGCGTCGGCCACGAGCTGGCGCGCGAGCGACGCGCACACGCGCAGCACGGCGTCGGCGAGGACGTCCGCGGGCGGCGTCACGCCGCTCGCCCCCGACGCCAGGAGCGTCACCGTGTCGGACGTCGACATGCAGCCGTCGGAGTCGACGCGGTCGAACGTCGCGCGCGTCGCGGCGCGCAGTGCCGCGTCCGCCGTCGCGGCGTCGACGTCGGCGTCCGTGGTGAGCACCGACAGCATCGTGGCCATCGCGGGGGCGAGCATGCCCGCACCCTTGGCCATGCCGCCGACGGTGAACGCGCCCTCCGGCGTCTCCACACGCACGTGCGCGGACTTCGGCACGCTGTCGGTGGTCATGATCGCGGTCGCCGCGTCCGGACCCGTGCTCTCGCTCAGCGCCGCCACGGCCGGGGCGATGCCGGCGAACAGCTTGTCGCTCGCGAGCGGCACGCCGATCAGGCCGGTCGAGCACACGACGACGTCGCCGGCGGAGACGCCCAGGGCGTCCGCCACCTTCTCGGCCGTGGCGTGCGCGTCCTGGAAGCCGCGGGGGCCCGTGCCGACGTTCGCGCCGCCGGAGTTGAGCACGACGGCGGAGACGACGCCGTCGGACACGACCTGCCGCGACCACAGCACCGGCGCGCCCACGACGCGGTTGGTCGTGAAGACGGCGGCGCCGACCTGGCGCGGGCCGTCGTTGACGACGAGGGCGAGGTCCGGCGTGCCGGACGCCTTGAGACCGGCCGTGACGCCGGACGCGCGGAAGCCCGCGGCGGCGGTCACGCCCGGCGACGTGCCGGGCGACGTGCCCTCGAGGGCGGGTCCGAGGTGGTCGGTCACGGGGCGACTCCGTTCCGCGGGAGGCCGAGCGTCTCGGGCAGGCCGAGCGCGAGGTTGAGGGACTGCACCGCGCCACCGGCGGTGCCCTTGACGAGGTTGTCGATGGCGGTGACCGTGACGACGCGACCGGCCCGCGCGTCCAGTGCCACCTGCACGTGCGCGGTGTTCGCGCCAGTCGTCGCGGCCGTCGTCGGCCAGCGGCCGTCCGGCAGCACGTGCACGAACGGCTCGTCCGCGTAGGCGGCGCGCCACACGGCGCGCAGCTCGTCCTCGCCCAGGTCGACGCCCGGCGCGAGGCGGGCCGTCGCGGTGGCGAGGATGCCCCGCGACGTCGGGACGAGGACCGGCGTGAACGACGTCCGCACGTCCGACGCCCCGGCGCTGCGCAGGTTCTGCGCGATCTCGGGGACGTGCCGGTGGGTGCCGCCCACCGCGTACGGCACGGCCGCGCCGAGGGCCTCGGAGGCGAGCAGGTGCGGCTTCAGGGACTTGCCGGCGCCGGAGTAGCCGACGGCGAGGACGGCGACGAGGTCGGTGGTGTCGAGCAGACCCGCGGCGACCCCCGGCTGCAGGCCGAGCGTGACGGCGGTGACGTTGCACCCCGGCACGGCGATGCGACGCGCCCCCGCGAGCCGGTCGCGCTGGCGGCCGAGGGTCTCGGCCACGACCAGCTCGGGGAGGCCGTAGGTCCACGTGCCGGCGTGCGGGCTGCCGTAGTAGGCCTCCCAGTCCGCCGCGTCGACGAGCCGGTGGTCGGCGCCCAGGTCGAGGACGACGGGGTCCTCGCCGAGCGCCTCGAGCTCGGCCGCGACGGCGCCGCTCGCCCCGTGCGGCAGGGCGAGCACGACGACGTCGTGGCCTGCGAGCGCCTGCGCGGTCGTGGGGGCCAGGACGCGGTCCGCGAGGTCCACGAGATGGGGGTGGTGGTCCCCCAGGGCAGAGCCCGCGTTGCTGTGCGCGGTGAGCGCACCGATGCGCGCCTCGGGGTGGTCGAGCAGCAGGCGGAGGATCTCGCCGCCCGCGTACCCGCTGGCGCCGGCGACCGCGACCGAGAACGTCATGTGCATGAACATACAGGGGTGCGCACAAACATACCAACGCTGTCGGTGCCGACCTGCGGGAACACCGCCGCCCGTGCCACGGTTGCCACGGTCATGCGCGCAGTCGTCGCCGCCCGCGCGGGCGGACCCGAGGTCCTCGAGGTCGTCGACGCCCCCGAGCCGCAACCACGGCCGGACGAGGTGCTCGTCCGCGTGGCCGCGGCCGGGGTCAACTTCATCGACACCTACCGTCGCACAGGCACGTACCCCGTGTCCTACCCGCACGTCGTCGGGTCCGAGGGCGCCGGCGAGGTCGTGGCCGTCGGGTCCGACGTCACGAGCCTCGCGCCGGGCGACCGCGTGGCGTGGGCCGACGCCCCCGCGTCCTACGCCGAGCTCGTCGCCGTCCCCGAGCGCGCCGCGCTCGTCGTGCCGCCCGGACTCGACGACCGCACCGCGGCCGCGCTGCCCCTGCAGGGCATGACCGCGCACTACCTCACCGCCTCGACCTTCCCGCTCGAGCGCGGGCACGACGTGCTCCTGCACGCCGCGGCCGGCGGCGTCGGCCTGCTCGTCACCCAGCTGGCCGCGGCCCGGGGCGCCCGCGTGATCGCGACCGTGGGATCGGCCGAGAAGGAGACGCTCGCGCGGGCCGCCGGCGCCGCGGACGTGATCCGCTACCGCGAGCTGTCCGACCTCACCGCCGAGCTCCCCGCGCTGGTGCGCGACCTCACCGGCGGGCACGGCGTGCACGTCGTCTACGACTCGGTCGGCAAGGACACGTTCGACGCGTCCCTGGCCTCCCTGCGTGCCCGCGGCACCCTCGTGCTGTTCGGCGGCTCGTCGGGGCAGGTCCCGCCGTTCGACCTGCAGCGACTGAACTCCGCGGGCTCGCTGTTCGTGACGCGCCCGACGCTCGGGCACCACGTCGCGACCGCCGACGAGCGCGCGTGGCGCTGGCGCGAGGTCGCCGGGCCCGCGGCGGCCGGTGCGCTGCAGGTGCGCGTCGGTGCCACGTTCCCCCTGGCCGACGCGGCCGCCGCCCACCGCGCCCTCGAGGGGCGCGCCACCACCGGAAAGGTGCTGCTCCTCCCGTGACGACCTCCCCCGCCGGCCCGTTCACCCCCCTGGCGGCCCCGCTGTCCGCCCCACCCCGCAGGATCCGCGTCGACGTGTGGTCCGACGTCGCGTGCCCGTGGTGCTTCATCGGCAAGCGCCGGTTCGCCGCCGCCCTCGCGCGGTTCCCGCACCGCGAGCACGTCGAGGTCGTGTGGCGCTCCTACCAGCTGTCGCCGGAGACGCCCGCCGGGTCCGGCCGCCCGGAGGTCGACGCCCTCGCCGAGATGAAGGGCCTCGACCGCGGCCAGGTGCAGCAGATGTTCGCGCACGTGACGGCGGTCGCCGCGACGGACGGGCTGCGGTACGACTTCGACCGCACCCTCGCCTTCAACACGTTCGACGCGCACCGGCTGCTGCACCTGGCGGCGCAGGCCGGAGGCGCACCGCTCGTGGAGGCGACCATGGAGGCGCTGTTCACCGCGCACTTCGAGCAGGGTGCGGACCTCGGTGCCGAGGGTGCCCTCGTGGCGCTCGCCGGACGCGCCGGGTTCGCGGCGCACGGCTGGGACGCGGACCGCGTCGCCGCCGCGCTGGCGGGCGACGACGCGGCGGACGCCGTGCGCGCGGACCTCGCCGAGGCGCGGGCGCTCGGCGTGACCGGCGTGCCGTTCTTCGTGGTGGACCGGAGGTACGCGGTCTCCGGCGCGCAGCCGGCCGAGGTGTTCACCCAGCTGCTCGACGCCGGGTGGCGCGAGGCGAACCCCCCCGCCGCCGTCGCCGGCGGGGACGTGTGCGGGCCCGACGGCTGCTGAGGCCCACGGCGCCGCTCGTCCAGCCGTGACGTGCCGCGGTGCCGGTGGCCCCGCCCCCTGAGGAGCCACCGGCACCGGATCAGGGGACGGCGCGCCCGGCGGGCACGAGCGCGGCGGCGCCGGCCGACGCCGGGTCGCCCGGCCCGCCGGGCGACCCGGCGTCGACCTGGTCGAAGAACGCCACCTCGTGCTCGCACGAGCGGACGAACGCCGCGAGCATCCGCGCCCGGGTCACCGCACCGACCTCCAGCGCCGCGGCGTCGCACAGCCGGCGCGCCTCGTCCGCCGCCGCCGCGAATCCCGGGTCGCCGTACGTCGCGACCCAGTCGCCGTACGGGTGCGCCGCGACGTCGCCGGCCCGCGCGAGGATGCGCGCCCCGATGTCGGCGTACAGCCAGTAGCAGGGCAGCACCGCGGCGGTGAGCTCCGCGTACGAACCGCGTGCGCCCACGGCCAGCAGGTGGTCGGTGTACGCGGTGGTGACCGCGGACGCCGGACCCGTCCACGCCCGCCCCGCCCGCGACAGCCGGTCGCGGTGCAGCCGCGCCTCGACGTCGAGGCAGCGGCTCGCGCCGCGCGCCCAGAACGCCTGCGCGGCGCCGTCGGGCGCCAGCTCGCTCGCCCGCGCGAGCACGCGCGAGTACGCCGCGAGGTACAGCGCGTCCTGATGCAGGTACGCCTCGAACGCGTCGCTCGCGAGCGTGCCGTCCGCCAGCGACCGGACGAACGGAAGGTCGTCGCACGCCGCGCGCAGGTCGGCGACGGCGTCCCACGCCTCGTCGCCGAACGGGCGCGCACCGAGGGTCGGCGCGTGGTGCAGGTGGTCGACGGGACCTCGTCCGGAGCCGACCCCGAGCGCCTCCCCCGCCGCGATGGCGCCGGTGAGCCACTCCTTCGCCTCACGGACCGCCGACACCCAGTCGGGGCGCCGGGGACGCAGCGCGGCGACCGCCGCGGACAGCGAGCAGCCGGTGCCGTGCGTGGACGTCGTCGCGACGCGCACCGCGTCGAGCTCGACGACCGTCGTCGCGTCGACGACGGCGTCGGGGCTCGCGTCGCCGTCCAGGTGCCCGCCCTTGAGCAGCACGGTCACCTCCGACGCGCGCGCCAGGCGACGCGCCTGGCCGACGGCGTCGCGCCACGTCCGGGCGGTCGGCTCGCCGAGCAGCACGCCGAGCTCGGGCAGGTTCGGCGTGACGAGGTCGGCGTGCGCCACGAGCCGGCGGACGGCGTCCTCGGCGTCGCGGTCGAGCAGACGGTCGCCGCTCGTCGCCACCATCACCGGGTCGAGCACCACGACGGGCGGACGCGTGCGCGTGAGCCACGCCGCGACCTCGTCCGCGACCGCGACCGTGCCGAGCATGCCGATCTTCACCGCGTCGACCGTGACGTCGTCGCTCACCGCGTCGAGCTGCGCACGCAGGAACGCGACGTCGGGCACGTGCACGGCCCGCACGCCGTGCGTGTTCTGGGCGACGAGCGCCGTGACGACGGCCATCCCGTAGGCGCCGTGCGCCGCGAACGACTTGAGGTCCGCCTGGACGCCCGCGCCCCCGGTGGGGTCGGTGCCCGCGACGGACAGGACGCGGACGCGGTGCGCACTCACCGGGTCACCGCCGGCACCGCGGCACGGGCCCAGGCGTCGACGAGCGCCGCGGCGGCGCCGCCGGGGTCGGGCGCCGCGCACACGGCGCTCACCACCGCGAGGGCGTGCGCGCCGGCCCGGCGCAGCACCGGCGCGTCCGCGGCGGTCAGCCCGCCGATCGCCACGACGGGCAGCGCGGTGGCGTCCACCACCGCGCGGACGCCGTCCGCACCGAGCGCCGGCCCGGCCTCGGGCTTGGTCGGCGTGAGGCGCACCGGCCCGGTGCCGACGTAGTCCGCACCCACGGCCTCGGGCAGCAGCTCGGGACGGCCGACGGACACGCCGACCACCGCGTCCGGCCCCAGCAGCGCACGCGCGTCGGCCACCTCGAGGTCGCGCCGGCCGACGTGCACGCCGTCGACGCGCGCACCGCGCGACCGGGCGGCGAGCGCCACGTCGGCGCGGTCGTCCACGAGCAGCACCGCCGGCGGTCCGTCGCGCAGGGCGTCGGCGACGGCGACCGCGAGCGCGACCTGGTCGCGCACGCCAGCGTGCTTGGCGCGCAGCTGCACCGTGCCGACGCCCGCGCGCACGGCGGCCAGCGCGACCGCGGCGGGCGCGTGCCCCGCCGCGGCGCACACGTCGGCGTCGAGCACGAGGTACACGCCCCCGGGCAGCCGGCTCATGCGGGCACCGCCACGCGCGCCGCGACGACGAGCCGCTCGGCGAGGTCCGCGCCGGTGAGCGCGTACAGCTCGTCCAGCAGCGCCGGGACGAACGAGCCCGGCCCGCGGGCCACCTGCGCCGCACGCTCGGCCGCCGCCCCCAGCGCCGTGCTGGCGCCCGCACCGGCGGTGAGCGGGTCGGTCACGGCGGCGAACGCCGCGACGAGGCCGCCGAGCGCGCACCCCGCGCCGGTCACGGTGGTGAGCATGCGGTCGCCGACCGCGAGCCGCACCCGCGTGCGCCCGTCGGTGACGAGGTCGACGGGCCCGCTGACGGCGACGGCGCCGCCCGTGCGGAGCGCCAGCGCGTCGGCCGCGTCCGCGGCGGCGTCCACGTCGTCCCCGGCGTCGACGCCGCGCCCGGCGGTGGTCAGGCCCGCGAGCGCGCGCACCTCGCTGGCGTTGCCGCGCACGACGGCCGGTCGCTCCGCCACCAGGCGGGCCGCGAGGCGGGTGCGGACCGACAGCACGCCGACGGCGACGGGGTCGAGCACCCACGGCGTGCCGGCACCGGCGGCGACGGCGACGGTCGGCGCGACCGCCGCCCGCTGGTCGGGACCGAGCGTGCCCAGGTTCACGAGCACGGCGCCCGCGACGCCGGCCAGCTCCTCGGCCTCACCGGGCGCCGAGGCCATCGCCGGCGACGCGCCGATCGCGAGCAGGGCGTTCGCCACGAGGTTCGTCGTCACCTCGTTGGTCAGGCACTGGACGAGCGGGGTCCGGGCCCGCAGGTCGTCGAGGGCGAGCGCCGCGCGCGCGGCGAGCTCCTCGGGCGGGCAGGGGACGGCAGGCGTCGTCATCGCGACATCCCTTCGCTCGTGCTAACGAGATCAGGTTCGACGGGTGTGATCTCAGCCCTGCCTGGTGCAGGGCACCCCGTGTCGCCGGCCACCGTAGCGCAGCGCGGGCCGTGCGCGGACATACCGGACCACCTGGCGGACCGGGCCGCGCGAGCGGCCGGACCGGAGGCCGCCGGCCCGGGGACGACGACGGGGGTGGGTCCGGTGGACCCACCCCCGTCGCCGTGCGCACGGGTCAGCGACGCACGGTCACCGTCCGGCTGGTGCTGCCCTCGACGTTCGCCGGGTCGTCCGGCACGAACACCGCGGTGAGCCGGTGCGTGCCGCGGCCGAGATCGCGCGGCAGCGTGCCGACCGCGATGCCGAGCACGACGTGGGCCCGCGCCACGACCCGGTCGCCCTCGCGCAGCTCGACCGTGCCCGCGGGCAGGCGGAGCGTGTCGAGGCGGACCGTGGCGACCCACGGCGACGGCAGGAACGCGAACGGCGACGACAGCACGCTCAGCGTGGTGCTGCTGCCGACCTTCTCGACCGTCACCGTGACCGGCGCCGACTCCGAGCCGCCGACCGTGTCGGTGCCGGCGTACCGGGCGACGACGTCGTACGTCCCGGCCGGCGTGGCCGCCGGCAGGGTCAGCCGCGCGTGGCCGCTGCGCAGCGGCGCCGTGCCGAGCACGGTCTCCCCCGCGACGAACGTGACCTCGCCGGTCACGGGCGCGTCGGCCGTCACCCGCGCCGTCAGGCGCACCCGGGGCGCGAGGTCGCCGTGCACCTGGCTGTCCGGCGACGCGGTGAGCGTCGTCGTGGACGCCGGCAGACCGGCCTCCACGACCAGCGGCACCGTCACCGTCGTGCCGCTCGGCTGCGCCACGAGGGTCAGCGTGCGCGTCCCGGGCTCGGTGCCCGCGGGCACCGTGACCGTGACCGTGCCCGACGCGTCCGGGCCCTCGCCGCGCGTCAGCGTGGCAGCCCCCAGCGCGACGTCGTCGAGGCGCACCTCGAGCGACGTGTTGTCCGGCGCACCGAGGCTCGTGAGGTTGAGCCCCGTCACGGGGAACGTCAGCTCCGCGCCGGCCTCGACCGGGTCGAGCGCCGGCACGCCGACCGCCCGCTCCCGGAAGTCCGGCGTGAGGCCCGGGTTCGCCTGCAGGTACGCGATCCACGCGTCCCGGTCGACGAGACCGGAGTCCGCCGTGTCCTGCCCGTCCTCGAAGACGCGGAAGTTGTCGCCGCCCTGCGCGAGGAACGAGAAGGTGCCGATCCGGTACTCGGCGTCCGGGTCGAGCGGCGCGCCGTCGACCGTCACCGACGTGATGCGGTCGCCCTGCGGACGGGACGCGTCGTACGTGTACGCGACGTTGTCCGACAGCCCGAGCTGGAGGTAGGGCCGGCTGGGCACGTTGCCGTCCCGGTCGGTCTGCCACTGCTGCTCGAGCATCGTCTCGACCTGGGCTCCCGTGAGCGTGGTCGTCCAGAGGTTGTTGACGAACGGCAGGACCGCGTTCGCCTCGGCGTAGGTCACGGTGCCGTCGGGTGCGTGGAACAGCTCGTTGCGCAGGCCGCCGGGGTTGACGACGCCGATCTGCGCGCCGCCCCGCTCCGGGGCGTCGAGCGTGTCGAGCAGCGCGTCGGCGACGAGGTTGCCGAGCGTGGACTCGCGGCTGCGGTCGTCGCGGCCGGTGCCCGGCTGCGGGCCGGGCCCCACGTAGCGCCCGTCCACGAAGGAGCCACCCGCGTAGGCGGTCGTGATGTCCGCCGTCACCGAGCCGACCGGCTGGTTGCCGACCTCGGCCGCGTACGCGAGCGCCGCGGTGACGAACCCCTGCACCTCGGCGACCCGCGGGAAGGCCGCGACGAGCTCGGCGTCCGCCGTCGTCGTGCGCGCGACGTTCTCCGCCGTGGAGGCCGTGACCTCCTCGGTCTCGCGGTCGTACGTGAGCACCACCTTGCCGAGGAACTCCCCGTACGAGCCGGTCTGCAGCACCGGCCGCGTCCCGTCCTCACCCGGCACGGGCGCCTGCCACGCGTACTGCTTGTGCGTGTGCCCGGTGAAGATGACGTCCACCGCGGCGGACGTCTCCGTGACGATGTCGGCGAAGGCGCCGCCCGCGGCGACCTCCTCCTCGAGCGTCGCGCCGTCGGGCGTGCCGGCGCCGGCGCCCTCGTGGTACTCGGCGACGAGCACGTCGGCCTCGCCGTTCGCCTCGTCGCCGTCGGTCAGCTGCGCCGCGACGCGGTTGACCGCCTCGACCGGGTCACCGAACTCGAGCGACGCGACGCCGCCCGGGCTGACGAGCGTCGGCGTCTCCTGCGTGACGGCGCCGATGACGCCGACGGTCACGCCCGCCATGTCGAGCAGCGCGTACTCGTCCAGCGCCGGCGTGGTGGTGCCCGCCCGGTACACGTTCGCGCCCAGGTAGGGGAACTCGGCGTTCCCGCCGCCCGCGACCACGCGGTCGACGAGGTCGTCGTAGCCGCCGTCGAACTCGTGGTTGCCCACGGCCGACGCGGCGAGGTCGAGCGCGTTCAGCACGTCGATCGTCGGCTGGTCCCGCTGGACCGACGACGCGAACAGCGACGCGCCGATGTTGTCACCGGCGGACAGGAACGCCGCCGCCCCGCCCGCGGCCTCGGCCGCGGCGCGCTGCAGCTCGATCGTGCCCGCGACCTTGACCGTGTTGGCGTCGATGCGGCCGTGGAAGTCGTTGACGTTCAGGAACGTCAGGTCGACCGGACCGGTGTTCGCGTCGCCCGCCGTGAGGCCGACCTTCACCGGGTCGTGGTCCGAGGACCGGTACGGGCCCGGGTCGTGGAACGTCGTGCCGTGGTAGCCGTAGCGGCTGTACTCGAGGGCGATCGACTCCCCCGCGTTGATCTCCCACACGTCCGCGCCCGTCGCGCGGTCCGCGGCCGCCTCGTTGAGCAGGACGTGGTCGAGCGAGCCCGACAGCCCCTGGAACGAGTAGCTCCACTGCCCCGGCGCAAGGGTGCTCACGGCGTCGACGTAGCCGGCGTCGTACAGCACCTGCAGCGGGTCCTCCCGCGTGTACGCGTTGAAGTCCCCGACGAGCGCGACCGCCTCGGCGTCGCCCTGCACGGTCGGCACCCAGTCGCGCAGCGCCGTCGCCTGGCGCACGCGCGACTCGTTCGACGCACCCTGGCCGTCCCCCGTGTCGCGGTCGCCCGGCCACGGACCCGCCGAGCCCTTCGACTTGAAGTGGTTGACCACGACGAGGACGGCGTCGCCGCCGCCGGCGGGGATGAACGCCTGCGCGATCGGCTCGCGCGCGTTCTGGAACGCCTCGCCGTCGTCGCTCTGGTCGCCGAGCGCCCGCGCCGCACCCGTCGGCGTCACCGCCGCGGGCTGGTAGATGAGCGCGTTGGTGATGACGTCCTGGCCGGACGGGTCCGGCAGCTCGTCGGAGGACGGCACGAACGCCCAGCGCTCCTCGCCGGCGGCCGTGTTGAGGGCGTCGACCAGCGTCGCGAGCGCCTCGTCGGCCACGCCGTCGACGCGCGCCGAGTTCTCGATCTCGAGCAGCCCGACGACGTCGGCGTCGAGGCCGTTGATCGCCGCGACGACCTTCTCCTGCTGGCGGGCCAGGTCGTCCGGGTCCCAGGCGCCCCGCTGGTCGCAGCCCTCGTCGACCGTGACGGGCTCGCCACCGGGCGTCGTGTACGCCTCGCACGACGGCGTCTGCGCGCCGAGCGTCGTGAAGTAGTTCAGCACGTTGAACGACGCGACCGACACGTCGCCGCCGACGGCCTCGGGGGCGGCCGTCCGGTCGTCCTCGAACGTCGCCGGTGCCGTGCCCTCGGCCGTCAGCGGAGCCGTCGGGTTCAGCTTCCAGGCGTTGTTGCGGTAGTCGACGACGACGGGGGCGACGAACTGCACGGCGGCCCCCACGCGCACCGGGTTCTCGGTGGAGACGTACGGCGGCGTGAGGCCGCCCGCGTCCTGGCCGAGGAAGTTCGTCGTCGCGCCGTCGTCCAGCGTGACGCGGCGGGCGGCGTTGTCCGCGGCGACCGCCGCGGCCTCCGGCGTGCCCGGGCGGGCGACCTCGGTGGGCTGCAGCAGCGGGGTCGTGCCCGTCGCCAGGCCGACCTCGCCGTACTGGTTGGTGGAGTAGGTGTTGGAGACCGTGAGGTCGCCCGTCGGCAGCAGGAGCATCGACTCGAGCGCCTCGCGCGTCGCGTCGTCGGCCGGCCACGCGCCCTCGACGGGCGCCGGCGCCGGAGCCGGGTCGAGCACCGCGACGTCCGCGGCCGCGCCGACGGTCAGCTGCGTGAGGCCGTTGAACTCGGCGACCTCGCCCGTGACCCGCAGGTGCTGGCCGACCTGGACGTCCCCGGCGGTGGCGGCCGAGAAGACGAAGAGCGCGTCCGACGACGTCCGGCCGGCGGGGGCGCCGCCACCCGTGCCGGGCGTCTGCAGGACGTACCCGCGGAAGCCGCCCGTCGGGTACGCGGCGGTCACGACCCCGGTCGTGGTGACGCGCTGCCCCACCAGGGGCGAGGCCGGACCCGTGCCCTGGATCTCCGCGATGGTGCGCGTCGTGGGGTCGGTCGGCTCCGGCTCCTCGCCGGGGTCCGCGCCGGCGGCGGTCGGCGTCGGCGCGCCGACCGTGAAGTCGGCCGCGTTGTCCGCCGTGTTCGTGCCGACGGCGTCCCGCGACGCCGACGTCGCGTTGCCCGTGCCCGGCGCGGGCGCCGAGCCGGCGAACGAGGAGGCGCTCGCGCCGTAGCCGACGAGGTCGACCACCGCGGGGACGTCCGCGCACCCCGCGGCGCAGGTGAGCGCCTGCGGCGACGACGTCAGCGCGACCTTGCCGGTGCTGCCGCTCATCGCGATCGTGCCCGTCACGTCGGGCGCGAGGTCGACGGTCCCGCCGGACCCGCGCGCCTGCCCGACGAGGAGGTGCCCGCCGGCGGGGACGCTCGCACCGGTCAGACGCGTGACCTGCCACGACGCGCCGCCGGCGGACGCGTACTGCACCGCCCAGCCCGACACGTCGACGGGCGCGTCGCCCGGGTTGTAGAGCTCGACGAAGTCCTGCGTCAGGGTGGCGCCGCTGTTGCCGCCGCCCCCGTAGACCTCCGAGATGACCACCGGGGCGTCCGGTGAGACGGCGGCCTGGGCCGCCCCTGCCGTGACGACGCCACCGGTGAGCAGGAGCCCGAGCGCGGTCAGCGCCCCGGTGGTCGTCCGTCCTCGTGCGTGCACGCGAGTCTCCTTCGTCGGGGCACTGGGTGCTGCCGGGTGGTGCGGGTGCTGCGGCGGCGACGCCGCGACGGTGGGTGCCGCGCGTCGCTGCGCAGCGAAACGGCCGCTCGTGGCGGCCGTGGTCCACAGTGCGTGGTACGTCCGGTCCGCCGCAACTACCCGACAGTAACCATTCGGTGAACTCGTCCCATGAGTCCCGTTCGCCCGACCGCCGCGCACGGCGACCGGGACCGGCGCGCGCCGGGACGACGACGACGGCGGCCGGGGATCGCTCCCCGGCCGCCGCCGTCGTGGTACGTGCGTCCCCCGCGTCAGGTCCGCAGGTGCGCCCCCACGCGGGCGTGCGCCTCGGCGACGACCGCCTCGCGCACCGCCGCCGTCTCGTCGGCCGTGAGCGTGCGGTCCGCCGCCCGCAGGCGCAGCGCGAACGCCAGCGACCGGCGCCCCTCGCCCACCTGGTCGCCCGTGTAGACGTCGAACAGGCGCACGTCCTCGAGCACGTCGCCCGCCGGGCTCTGCACCGCCCCGGCCCGCACGGCCGCGAGCACGTCCGCCGCCGGCACCGAGGCGTCGACGACGAGCGCGACGTCCTCCTTCGCGACCGGGAACGTCGACACCGGCACCGCCTCGACGGGGTCCGCCGGCGACGCCGCCAGGAGCGCGTCGAGGTCGAGCTCGAACGCGACGGCCCGCGCCGGCAGGTCGAGCGCCACCAGCACCTGCGGGTGCAGCTCGCCGGCGTGCCCGACGAGCACCCCGTCCGCCGTCGTCAGACGCGCGCACCGGCCGGGGTGGAAGGGCGCCCGGTCGGCGTCCGCGGCCGCGACGAGCTCCACGCCCACGACCTCGGCGACGCGCCGCGCGAGCGCGACCGCGTCGGTGTGGTCGGCCCGACGGCCGGTCCCCCACCACCCGGCCGGCTCGACGTGCCCGGCGAGCACGCCGGCGACGTGC
>NZ_JBFTEP010000071.1:0-19756 GCF_047229365.1 Cellulomonas pasadenensis
CGCGTGGGCCGACCGCGACCCGGCGGCCGCCCGCCGCCTGACGGCCGCGCGCGCCGAGGTCGGCGCGCTGTCGGAGCAGTGGTCGGTGCCGGTCGAGAACCTGCTGCAGCCGGACCTCCTGCGCCGGGTGTGCTGGTCCCCGCCGCAGCCCGCGGACGCCGCCGCGATCGCGGAGGCGCTCCGGGCCGGCGGCGCGCGCGAGTGGCAGGTCGAGCTCGTCGCGGAGCGGCTCGCCGAGGCGTTCACGAGCTCCTGACCGGCGCGGTCGTGCCCCCGCTCGCGCGGGGAGCCGCTGTTACTCTTGAGTAACTTCGCGCGTCCGGGGACGATGGCCCCGACACGCACCGGGCCCCGCCGGGCGCCCACCGGACACCGCCGTCCCGCAGGAGGATCGATGCCGACCTCGTCCCCGCCCACCGTCCGCCGCGTCGTGTTCGTCGACGGCGTGCGCACCCCCTTCGGCCGCGCCCGCAAGGACGGCCTCTACGCCCACACGCGCGCCGACGACCTCGCCGTGAAGACCGTCCGCGAGCTGCTGCGCCGCCACCCGCAGCTGCCCCCGGAGCGCGTCGACGACGTGGCGCTCGCCGCGACGACGCAGCAGGGCGACCAGGGGCTCACGCTCGGGCGCACCGTCGCGATGCTGTCGGGGCTGCCGCCGACCGTGCCCGGCTTCGCCATCGACCGCATGTGCGCCGGTGCGATGACCGCCGTCACCACCACCGCCGCCGCGATCGGCGTCGGCGCGCAGGACGTGACGATCGCCGGCGGCGTCGAGCACATGGGCCACCACCCGATGGGCTTCGACGCCGACCCGAACCCGCGCTTCATGGCCGAGCGGCTCGTCGCCGCCGACGCGCTCAACATGGGCGTCACCGCGGAGAACCTGCACGACCGCTTCCCGGCGCTGACCCGCGAGCGCGCCGACGCGTACGGCGTCGCCAGCCAGGAGAAGTACGCCGCGGCGCTCGCCGCCGGCCGGATCGACCCCGACCTCGTGCCCGTCGCGCTCCGCGACCCCGAGCACGGCTGGGGCCTCGCGACGGCCGACGAGCCGCCGCGTCCCGGCACGACCGTCGAGGCGATCGCCGGGCTCCCGACGCCGTTCCGTCCCGGCGGGCGCGTCACCGCCGGCACGTCGGCGCCGCTCACCGACGGCGCCGCCTCGTGCCTGCTCGCGGCCGAGGACGTCGCCGAGGAGCTCGGGCTGCCGGTGCGGATGCGCATGGTGTCCTTCGCGTACGCGGGCGTCGAGCCCGAGGTCATGGGCCTGGGGCCCGTGCCGGCGACGGAGAAGGCGCTCGCGCGCGCCGGCCTGACCATCGACGACATCGGGCTGATCGAGATCAACGAGGCCTTCGCGGTGCAGGTGCTGTCCTTCCTCGACGCGTTCGGCATCGCCGACGACGACCCGCGCGTGAACCCCTACGGCGGCGCGATCGCCGTCGGGCACCCGCTGGCCTCGTCCGGCGTGCGGCTCATGACGCAGCTCGCCCGGCAGTTCGAGGAGCGCCCCAAGGTCCGCTACGGCCTGACGACGATGTGCGTCGGGCTCGGTCAGGGCGGCACGGTCGTCTGGGAGAACCCGCACTTCACGGAGGACGCGCGATGAGCACGAGCACGCCCGCACCCCGCCCCGAGCGCGTCACGCACGCGCACGTCCGCGACGTCCGCCTGCCCGGTGGGCTCGGCACGCTCGCCCTCGTGACGGTGGACAACGGCCTCGACCACACCAAGCCGACGACGTTCGGCCCGCAGGGCGTCGCGGAGCTCACCGCCGCGCTGACCGCGGTCCGGGAGCGCGTGGCGGCCGGCGAGGTCGCCGCGGTCGCCGTCACCGGCAAGCCGTACTACCTGGCCGCCGGCGCGGACCTCACGCAGGTCGCGACCGTGACGACCCGCGAGCAGGCGCTCGAGCTCGGGCGCGGGGGGCATGCGGCGTACCGGCTGCTGAACGACATGGGTGTGCCGACGTTCGCGTTCGTCAACGGCGCCGCCCTGGGCGGCGGGTTCGAGCTGGCGCTCGCGTGCGACTACCGGACGGTCGCCGCCGACGTCCGTGCGCTCGCGCTGCCGGAGACGGGCCTCGGCCTCGTGCCCGGGTGGGGCGGGGCGTACCGGGTGCCGCGGCTCGTCGGCATCGAGAAGGCGCTCGAGGTCGTGCTCACGCGCCCCGCGGCGAACAAGCCGTACACGGCGGCGCAGGCCGCGCAGGTCGGGCTCGTCGACGTCGTGCTCGACGCCGCGGACTTCCTGGAGGAGTCCGTGCGGTGGGCGGCGCGCGTGCTCGACGGCGCGGTCGTCGTGGAGCGCCGTCCGCTCGACGACGCGGCGACGTGGCAGGCGGTCACGGCCGCCGCCCGCGAGCGCCTGGACGCGACCGTGCACGGCTCGCGCCCGGCGCCGTACCGCGCGCTGGAGCTGCTGGCGGCAGCGCGCGACGCGGACGTCGACGCGGCGTACGCCGCCGAGGACGAGGCGCTCGCCGACCTCATCATGAGCGACGAGATGCGCGCGAGCGTCTACGCGTTCGGGCTGGTGTCGGGCGGCAAGAAGCCCGAGGGCGCCCCGGACCGGTCCCTCGCGCAGCCCGTCACGCGGGTCGGGGTCGTGGGCGCAGGACTCATGGCCTCGCAGATCGCCGTGCTGTTCGCGCAGCGGCTCGGTGTGCCGGTCGTCCTGCGGGACATCGACGAGGCGCGGGTCGAGCACGGGCTCGCGGCGGTGCGGCAGCAGGTGGAGCGGCTCGTCACGTCGGGCCGGATGACCCCCGACGCCGGTGCACGCATCACCGCGTCCGTCACGGGCTCGACGGAGCTGTCGGTGTTCGCGGGCTGCGACCTGGTCATCGAGGCCGTCACCGAGGTGCTCGACCTGAAGAAGCGCGTGTTCGCGGAGCTGGAGCAGGTCGTCGGTCCCGACACGGTGCTGGCGACGAACACCTCCGCGCTGTCCGTGACGCGGATGGCCGCGGACCTGCAGCACCCCGAGCGGGTCGTGGGCCTGCACTTCTTCAACCCGGTGGGCGCGATGCCGCTGGTCGAGGTCGTGCGGGCCGAGCGGACGTCGGACGCGGCGCTCGCGACCGGCTTCGCCGTGGTGCAGACGCTGCGCAAGACGGCCGTGCTCGTCGCGGACCGGCCCGGGTTCGTGGTCAACCGGCTGCTCGTGCTGCTGCTCGGGAAGATCGTCGAGGCGGTCGAGCAGGGCACGCCCGTCGAGGTGGCCGACCGCGCGCTCGACCCGCTCGGCCTGCCGATGCCGCCGTTCGAGCTGTTCGACCTCGTCGGCCCGGCGGTGGGGCTGCACGTGCTGACGTCGCTGCGGGAGGACCTGGGCGACCGGTTCCCGCGCTCCCCCGGGCTCGAGAAGCTCGTCGCGGACGGCACGTCGGTGGTCCGCCCGGCGCCCGCCAAGGGGCTGCCCAAGCGCGTCGACCCGGCGGTGCAGGCAGTGTTCGACGCGGCGCGCGACACCCCGGCGCAGGGGACGCCGCTCGACGAGGCCGGCGTGCTCGACGCCGTCCTCACGGCCCTCACGGTCGAGATCGGGCACATGCTCGACGAGGGGGTCGTGGCGACACCGCAGCAGGTCGACCTGTGCATGATCCTCGGGGCCGGGTGGGGCTTCCACCTCGGCGGGATCACGCCGTACCTGGACCGCACGGGCTACAGCGAGCGCGTGCTGGGCCGCCGCCTTCTCCCGGACGGCGTCGCGAACGTCCCCGGCCGCTGACGTCCGGCGGGGCCCCTCGGCGAGGTCGCGGGGAACGTGCCGGGTCGCGGGCTGCAGCCCGCGACCTCGGCATGTCCCCGCGACCTCGCGGCAGGGACGGGGTGCGACGTGGTTGCGGCGGGTGGTGGCGGTGCGGTTGGGTGACCGCGTGCCCGCCACGCTGCCGCCGCTGACGTTCGCCGACGACCTCGACCGTGCGGCGCTGGTGGCGGCGACGCGGGACGTCGCCACGCTCGTCGCCCGGCGGGAGGTCGTCGACGCGTGGGACGCCGAGTCGTCCTGCGCCGGCATGAGCGTCGGCGCGCTCGCGCACCACCTGGCGCTGCAACCGCGTCGCGTCGTCGAGGTGCTCACCGCACCCGCCCCCGCCCCCGGCGCGGCGCTCGTCACCGTCGACGCGCACTACGCGCAGGCGGTGTGGCTCCAGGAAGACCTCGACGGCCCCTCCAACGTCGGCGTGCGGACGCGGTCGCAGCAGGCCGCCGCCGACGGCCCCGCGGCGGTGGACGGCATGCTCGCCGCGACCCTCGCCGCCCTCGACGGCGCCCTCGCGCACGCCTCGACCACCGTGCTGGTGCCGTGGACGGGCGCCGCGATGGCGACCGACGACTACCTCGTGACGCGCCTGCTGGAGATGGTGGTGCACGCGGACGACCTCGCGTCGAGCGTCGGCCTGCCGACCCCCGAGCTGCCCGCGGGCGCCGTGGTGCCCGTGCTGCGCACCCTCACCGACCTCGCGGTGCGCCGGCACGGCCAGGCCGCGCTCGTGCGCACGCTCACCCGCCCGCAGCGCGCTCCCGCGACGGTCGCGGCGTTCTGAAGGCGGCACGAAGGGACCGGCACTCGCTCCCCAGCCTCGTAGTTCGTGGCCGCCCGTCGTCGGGTCTCTCCGCGACGCTACGCCAGCCTGCCCAGGAACGTACTGACCGCCAGGGCGTCCACCCCGTCGCTCCCCCGCCACCAGCACACGGGGTACATCCGCTCGACGTGGTGGTGAGGCGGGAGGGCACGCTCGTCGTACCGGGCGAAGCCGGTCATGTACCCCGGATGCGCGGCCGTACGTAGGACGCCGCACAGACCGAGGATGTCCAGCAGCGACGAACGTTCGTCCCGGTTGCCGCGGATCAGGCCGAGGCGGTCACGCACCGACGTGGCAGTTTCACGCGGCGTCGCTGCCCGGAGAACCTCCAGGAGCCGGTTACCCAGCGCGACCGCCGCCTCGTCGACGGGTTCGCGTGGCGCGCGAGCGAACTGCTCCAGGTCGAACGCGATGTACCTGATGTCGTCATGGCGGACACCGCCCCACCGGAAGCGCTCGAAGTTCAGCACGTTGACGTCCTGAGGCTCTGCGAGACCGGGCATGCCGCAGACCGCGCACAGGAAGCCCTCGTCGTCGGCTTCGTACTCGTGCCGCGGGAGGTGACGCGCCACCGCATACGACCCCAGCGCCGAACGAAGGTCGAGCCGACGGGACCGGAGCGAGCCGACGAACGCGTCGGAGACCTCGTCGAGGGTCAGCGCCTCCGCCGCCCGCCGTGCGGCGTCGACCCAGGCGTCGTGGTCGCGGAGCACCGGGTCGCGGAACATGATCCCGCTGGTGACCGCCCGGTCGAGGTCCGCACCGACCGGTATTCGCGGGGGCAGACGCCAGCCCTGCGGGGACCAGAAGGCGTCCATGAGCGGGCGCAGTGCCTTCGGGCCAACCTGGTAGTGCTCCACGTCGTCATGGTGGCCGCCCCGACGCGGAGACCGTGACGCCGCGCCGTCCCTGCCCGCGTTCTGACGCTCAGAACGTCGTCAGCCCGCGGGCGCGGAAGACGTCGCGGACCGCCTCGGTGGCCTCGCGCGACGGCGGCTCGACGGCGCCGAGCTCGTACCGCATGCCGAGCTCCGCCCACTTGTCGCGGCCCATCTGGTGGAACGGCAGCACCTCGACGCGCTCGACCGCCGGCCCGAACGACACGACGTGGTCGGCGACCGCTGCGACGTTCTCGGGGGCGTCCGTGAGTCCCGGGACGAGTACGAAGCGCACCCACATGCGCGTGCCGCGCGCGCCCAGGCGGCGGCCGAAGTCCACCGTGGGCTGCAGCTCGCGCCCGGTCGCGCGGCGGTGGGTGTCCGGCAGGCCCGACTTCACGTCGAGCAGGACGAGGTCGACGTCGTCGAGCATCGCGTCGGTCGCGTGGGCGCCGAGGAAGCCGGAGGTGTCGATCGCGACCGGCACGTCCATCGCGGCCGCGCCGGCCACGAGACGACGCACGAACGCCGGCTGCATGAGCGGCTCGCCGCCGCTGATGGTGAGCCCGCCGCCCGTCGCGCGGAACACGCCGCGGTAGCGGGCGACCTTGGTGAGGATCTCGTCGGCGGAGACGTCCGTGCCCCGGCGCATCTCCATCGTGTCGGGGTTGTGGCAGTACAGGCACCGCAGCGGGCAGCCGGACAGGAACACCGTCAGGCGCGTGCCCGGGCCGTCGACGGCGGTGACGAGCTCCCACGAGTGCACCGACCCGAGCCGGCCCTCGCGGACCGCCGCGAGCCGCTCCGCCCGCTGCGCGTCCGTGGGCTCGAGGCCGGCGGTGCCGTGCCCGTGCGTGCGGGTGCGCGAGCCGCCGACGAGCGGCGTGCCGAGCGGGACGACCGGGGCGCCGGTCTGCTCGGTGGTGGTCGTGGTCACGAGGACCTCCGCGGGTCGTGGGCGGTGCGAGTGCGGGTGCGGGTGCGGGTGCGGGTGCGGGTGGGTGTGGCCCCGGTCCGGCCGTCAGCCGGGCCGGACCGGGGCCGCGTCGGTGGGTCAGACCCCGCCGTGGAACGTCCGCGACAGCACGTCGAGCTGCTGCTCGCGCGTGAGGCGGACGAAGTTCACGGCGTAGCCGGACACGCGGATCGTCAGCTGCGGGTAGTTCTCCGGGTGCTCCATCGCGTCCACGAGCGTCTCGCGGTTCAGCACGTTGACGTTCATGTGGTACCCGGACGACAGGACGTACGCGTCGAGGAGCCCGACCAGGTTGCCGACCTGCTCGTCCTTCGTGCGGCCGAGGCCGGACGGGACGATCGACGAGGTCAGCGAGATGCCGTCCTGCGCCTCCGAGTAGGGCAGCTTCGCCACCGACAGCGCCGAGGCGAGCATGCCGTGCGTGTCGCGGCCGTTCATCGGGTTGGCGCCGGGCGCGAACGGCTCGCCGGCCTTGCGCCCGTCCGGGGTCGAGCCGGTGGCCTTGCCGTACACGACGTTCGACGTGATCGTCAGCACGGACTGCGTGTGCAGCGCGTCGCGGTACGTCGGCAGCGCCCGGATCTTCTCCATGAAGCGCCGCACGATCCACACCGCGATGTCGTCGGCACGGTCGTCGTCGTTGCCGTACGTCGGGAAGTCGCCCTCGACGACGTACTCGGTGACGAGCCCGTCGGCGGTGCGCAGCGGGCGGACCGTCGCGTGCTTGATGGCCGAGAGCGAGTCCGTGACGACGGACAGGCCGGCGATCCCGCAGGCGAGCGTGCGCAGCACCGTGCGGTCGTGCAGCGCCATCTCGATGCGCTCGTACGCGTACTTGTCGTGCATGTAGTGCACGCAGTTGAGCGCGTCGACGTACGTCTCGGCGAGCCAGTCCATGGTCCGGTCGAACTTGGCCAGCACGTCGTCGTAGTCGAGGACCTCGCCCTCGACCGGCGCGGCGACCGGTGCGATCTGCTTGCCCGTGACCTCGTCGCGGCCGCCGTTGATCGCGTAGAGCAGCGCCTTGCCGAGGTTCACGCGCGCGCCGAAGAACTGCATCTGCCTGCCCACCCGCATCGGGGACACGCAGCACGCGATGGCCGCGTCGTCGCCCCACGAGGCGCGGATGAGCTCGTCGGACTCGTACTGCACCGCCGAGGTGTCGATCGAGACCTGCGCGCAGTACCGCTTGAAGCCCTCCGGCAGCCGCTCGCTCCAGAACACGGTCATGTTCGGCTCGGGCGCCGGGCCCAGGTTGTACAGCGTCTGCAGGTAGCGGAACGACGTCCTGGTGACCAGCGGGCGGCCGTCCTCGCCGATGCCGCCGATGGACTCCGTCACCCACGTCGGGTCGCCCGAGAACAGGTTGTCGTACTCCGGCGTGCGCAGGAACCGCACGATCCGCAGCTTGATCACGAAGTCGTCGATGATCTCCTGCGCCTGCTCCTCGGTCAGCGCCCCCGACTCGAGGTCGCGCTGCAGGTACACGTCGAGGAACGTCGAGGTGCGGCCCAGCGACATCGCGGCGCCGTTCTGCTCCTTCACCGCGGCCAGGTAGGCGAAGTACAGCCACTGGACGGCCTCGCGGGCCGTGGTCGCCGGCTCGGAGATGTCGTAGCCGTAGGACGCGGCCATCTGCTGGAGCTCACCGAGGGCGCGGACCTGCTCCGCCAGCTCCTCGCGGTCGCGGATGACGTCCTCGACCGAGCGCTCCATGTCGAGGGAGGCCTTCTCGAGCTTCTTCGCGGCGATCAGCGCGTCGACACCGTAGAGGGCGACGCGGCGGTAGTCGCCGATGATGCGGCCGCGGCCGTAGGCGTCGGGCAGGCCCGTGATGATGTGCGAGCTGCGCGCCGCCCGCACGTTCGGCGGGTACACGTCGAAGACCCCGTCGTTGTGGGTCTTGCGGTACTTGGTGAAGATGTCGACGACCTCCTGCGGCGCCTCGTAGCCGTAGGTCTCGAGCGACGTCTGGACCATGCGCCAGCCGCCGTTCGGCATGATCGCGCGCTTGAGCGGCGCGTCGGTCTGCAGGCCGACGATCACCTCCTCGTCCCGGTCGATGTACCCGGGCGCGTGGGACGTGATCGTCGACGGCGTCGTGGGGTCGACGTCGTGCACGCCCTTCTCGCGCTCGGCGGGGAACATCGCGCTCAGCTTCGCCCAGATGCCCGTGGTGCGGGCGGTGGGGCCGGCGAGGAAGCTCGCGTCACCGGTGTACGGCGTGTAGTTCCGCTGGATGAAGTCGCGGACGTCGACGGTGTCGGTCCACGGCCCGGTGACGAAGCCCCGCCAGGCCGCGGGTACGGCGGTGTCGCTGCGGTCGCGGGGCACGGCGGTGAGGGACATCTGACGCTCCTGGTGTGGCGGGGTCGATACCTCGACGCTAGGAGCGCGGTGATGGGATGTCTCGGGACCTCGGTCCCGACCCGGCGGTCAGCTGTGCGCGCGAGCCGTCAGCCGTGCGCGGCGAGCCGTCAGCCGTGCGCCGCGAGAGCGGTGAGCACGTCCGCGGCGACGTCGTGCGGACGCAGACGCAGCTGGTCGACGATCTCGTCGCGCGACGCGTGGTCGAGGAACGTCGACGGCACGCCGACGGACTGCACGGGCGTCGCCACGTTCGCCTCGCGGGCACGCTGCCCCAGCAGCGCACCGACGCCGCCGTCGACGAGCCCGTCCTCGAGCGTCACGACGTGGTCGTGCTCCCCCGCGAGCTTCACGAGCGCCGCCGGCACCGGGAGCACCCAGCGCGGGTCGACGACCGTCACCGCGAGCCCGTGGCCGGCGAGGATGTCCGCGGTCGCGAGCGCCGTCGTGGCCATCGGGCCGACGCCCACGACCAGCACGCGGCGGCCGTCGCCCTCGTGCCGGGCGAGCACGTCCACGCCGTCGACCTCGTCGACCGCGGGGATCTCGTCGCCCATCGCCCCCTTCGGGTACCGCACGACGGTCGGCGCGTCGTCGACGTCCACCGCCGTGCGCAGCGCGGCGCGCATGGTCGCCTCGTCGCGCGGCGCCGCGAGGCGCAGCCCGGGGACGACCGCGAGCATCGCCATGTCCCACATGCCGTTGTGGCTGGCGCCGTCGTCGCCGGTGATGCCGGCGCGGTCGAGCACGAACGTCACGCCGGCGCGGTGCAGCGCGACGTCCATGAGGACCTGGTCGAACGCGCGGTTGAGGAACGTCGCGTACACGGCCACGACCGGGTGCAGACCGCCGTACGCCATGCCCGCGGCGGACGTGGCGGCGTGCTGCTCCGCGATCCCGACGTCGAAGACGCGGTCCGGGAACTCGTCCGCGAACGGCGCGAGGCCCACGGGCTGCAGCATCGCGGCGGTGATCGCCACCACGTCGGGGCGCCGGCGACCGATGCGCACGATCTCGTCGGCGAACACGCTGGTCCACCCGAACCGCGAGGGCGCGAGCGGCAGGCCCGTCTCGGGGTGGATCTGCCCGACCGCGT
This sequence comes from Cellulomonas pasadenensis, assembly GCF_047229365.1. NCBI lineage: Bacteria > Bacillati > Actinomycetota > Actinomycetes > Micrococcales > Cellulomonadaceae > Cellulomonas > Cellulomonas pasadenensis. The sequence goes on from NZ_JBFTEP010000071.1 coordinate 9,912, forward strand.
GGAACCGGTCCGCGACGTCCTGCTCGGCCGGTGTGTACCCGCGGCCCTTCTCGGTGATGACGTGCACGATGACGGGGCCGCCGAACGCCTTCGCGCGGCGCAGGGCCGTCTCGACCGCCGGCTCGTCGTGGCCGTCCACCGGCCCGATGTACTTCAGGCCGAGGTCCTCGAACATGCCCTGCGGCGCGACGACGTCCTTGATGCCCTTCTTGATGCCGTGCAGCGCCTCGTACGCCAGCCGCCCGGGCGGGCCGGACCGGCGCAGCGTCGACTTGCCCCACGACAGCACCGACTCGTACCGCCGCGTCGTGCGCAGCGCGTCGAGGTGCTGCGCGAGGCCGCCGATCGTGGGCGCGTACGAGCGGCCGTTGTCGTTGACGACGACGACGAGCCGGCGGTCCGCGCCCGCGGCGATGTTGTTGAGGGCCTCCCACGCCATGCCGCCGGTCAGCGCGCCGTCGCCGATGACGGCGACCGTGTGCCGGTCGGCCTCGCCGCGCAGCTGCCGCGCCTTCGCGATCCCGTCCGCCCAGGACAGCGCCGTCGACGCGTGCGAGTTCTCGACGACGTCGTGCTCCGACTCCGCCCGGCTCGGGTAGCCGGAGAGCCCGCCGCGGCGGCGCAGCGCCGAGAAGTCGCGGCGGCCCGTGAGCAGCTTGTGCACGTAGGCCTGGTGGCCCGTGTCGAAGACCATCGTGTCGTGCGGGGACGCGAACACGCGGTGCAGCGCGATCGTCAGCTCGACCACGCCGAGGTTGGGACCGAGGTGCCCGCCCGTGCGGGAGACCTGCTCGACCAGGAAGTCGCGGATCTCCGCGGCGAGGCGGTCGACGTCGCCCGCAGGCAGGGCGCGCACGTCCTGCGGCGACGTGATGCGGTCCAGCAGTCCCACGAGGTCTCCTCCCGGTGCGGCGACCCTGCCGCGCGGCGACGGGACGTCCTCAGTGACGGACCAGTCTAGGCGCCCGCCGCCCCCGCGGCGTGCCGCTGCGCGGACCGCTCAGCGCGCCCTCAGCACCCCTCAGCTCGCGGGCCGCGGTCCCGCGGGTGGCCTCCGGCGGGGCGCGACCGCGTCGCCCCGCCGCCGCCGCCGGCGCAGGACCACGACGAACGCCCACACGAGCAGCGCGAGCACCACCACGACGAGCACCGGCAGGAACACCGCGACGAGGCTCAGGCCGACCGACATGCCGTCCTCGACGGTCGAGACCACCGGTCCCCCGACGCCGCCGGTGGCCGCGTTCACCACCGGCCGGGCCGTCGCCTTGCCGGCGTGCACGAGCGCCGCGACGACGACGCCGGCCGCCACGGCGACCCACGGGTGGTCCTGCACCCACGTCGACCCCTCGAGGTCCTCCGCGGCCGCCGTCGCGGCGAAGACGACGCCGCCCGTCGCGGGCCGGATCACCGTCTGCACGGCGTCGTTGACGGTGTCGACGAGCGGCACCTTGTCGAGCACGACGTCGGTGAGCAGCAGCACCGCGCCCACGCCGATGGCCCACCAGCTCTCCATCCACGTGAGCGCGTCGGGCAGGTGCACGACGTCCGTGAGCCGCGCCAGCAGCGCCACGACGAGGAACGGCACGTAGGCGTTGAGCCCCGCGGCCGCGGAGAGGCCGATCCCGGTGAGCGCGACGAGCATGCGCGGACGATACCGGGGCCGGGTCGTCCGCGGCCCCGCCGGGTAGGATGCGTCGGAAAGGGGACACCCATGCGCTTCCTCCCGGGCCACGCGCCCACCTCCGACCTCACGTACGGCGACGTCTTCCTCGTCCCGTCCCGCTCCGAGGTCACCTCCCGCTTCGACGTCGACCTGACGTCCGCCGACGGCACCGGCACCACGGTCCCGCTCGTCGTCGCCAACATGACCGCCGTCGCCGGCCGCCGCATGGCCGAGACCGTCGCGCGCCGCGGCGGCATGGCGGTCCTGCCGCAGGACATCCCCACCGAGGTCGTCGCCGAGGTCGTGGCGGACGTCAAGGGCCGTCACCCGGTCGTCGAGACGGCCACGGTCGTGGGCCCGCACGACACCGTGCACACGGCGCTCACGCTCATCGCCAAGCGCGCGCACGGCGCCGCCGTGGTCGTCGACGACGGCCGCCCGGTCGGCGTGGTGACCGAGGCGGACTGCCGCGGCGTCGACCTCTTCACCCAGGTCGACCAGGTGATGACGCCCGATCCCACCACGGTCGACCTCGCGGTCGTCGAGGAGCACGGCGCGCGCGGCCTCGAGGACGCGTTCGAGCAGCTGCACCGCGAGCGGCGCCGCTTCTCCCCCGTCGTGCGCGACGGCCGCCTCGTCGGCGTGCTCACCCGCGTCGGCGCGCTGCGCTCGTCCATCTACACGCCCGCGCTCGACGCGGACGGCCGCCTGCGCATCGCCGCGGCCGTCGGCATCAACGGCGACGTCAAGGCGAAGGCCGCCGAGCTGCTCGAGGCGGGCGTCGACACCCTCGTCGTCGACACCGCGCACGGCCACCAGCGCAAGATGCTCGACGCGCTCGCCGCGGTCCGCTCGGTCGACCCGCAGGTGCCGGTCGTCGCCGGCAACGTCGTGACCGCCGAGGGCGTGCGCGACCTCGTCGAGGCCGGGGCGGACATCGTCAAGGTCGGCGTCGGCCCGGGCGCCATGTGCACGACGCGCATGATGACCGCCGTCGGCCGCCCGCAGTTCTCCGCCGTGCTGGAGTGCGCCGCCGAGGCGCGCCGGCTCGGGCGGCACGTGTGGGCCGACGGCGGCGTGCGGCACCCGCGCGACGTCGCGCTCGCGCTCGCAGCCGGCGCGTCGCAGGTGATGGTCGGCTCGTGGTTCGCCGGGACGCACGAGTCCCCCGGTGACATGCACACCGACGGCCAGGGCCGGCAGTACAAGGAGTCGTTCGGCATGGCGTCCGCGCGGGCCGTGGCCGCCCGCACGCGCGGCGGCTCGGCGTTCGACCGCGCGCGCAAGGCGCTGTACGAGGAGGGCATCTCGTCCTCGCGCATGTACCTCGACCCGCGCCGCCCGGGCGTCGAGGACCTCGTCGACCACATCACCGCGGGCGTCCGCTCGGCGGCGACGTACGTCGGCGCGACGACGCTCGAGGAGCTGCACGAGCGCGCCGTGGTGGGGATCCAGTCCGCCGCGGGGTACGACGAGGGCCGGCCGCTGCCGGACGGCTGGTGACCGCGTCGCCGAGCGCGCCCGGGGGTGGGCCGCGACCCGTCCTCGTGCTGACCCACGCGCCCCACGAGGGCCCCGGGCTGATCGGCCGGGCGCTGGCCGGCGTGCCGCACCGCGTGCGGACGGTCCTCGACCTGCACGAGCCGCGGCTGCCGGACCCCGCCGACCTGGCGGGCCTCGTCGTCATGGGCGGGCCGATGGACGCCGACGACGTCGCCGGGCACCCCGGGCTCGCGGCCGAGCGCGCGCTGCTGCGCGCGGCGGTCGACGCCGACGTGCCCGTCCTCGGCGTGTGCCTCGGCGCGCAGCTGCTCGCCCTGGCGCTCGGCGCCGCGCTGCACCGGCGCACCGCGCACGAGGTCGGCTTCGCGCCGGTCGAGGTCGTCGCGGACGACCCGGTGGTCGCGGCGCTCGGCGCGGTCGGCGCACGGCCCACGGTCCTGCACTGGCACTCCGACGAGGTCGACCTGCCCGACGGTGCGACGCTGCTCGCGTCGTCGGAGGTCACCCGGGTGCAGGCGTTCCGCGCCGGCTCCGCCGTCGGTCTGCAGTTTCACCCCGAGCTCGACGCGGCGATGCTCGACCTGTGGCTCGCCACCCCGGACATGACGGGCGACCTCGACGACGGCGAGGCGGACGCGATCCGCGCGGCCGGCGCCCGGCACCTGCCGACGCTGCTGCCGGCCGCGGAGAAGGCGTTCGGCGCGTTCGCCGACCGGGTGCGGGCGCGCGGGTGACCGCGTCGCCCGACGCGCGCGCCGAGCTGCGTCGCATGGTCCGCGCGGGCGTGCGCTGGCCGGGCGACCCCACGGGCCTCGCCATGGACCCGGCGCGCGTGCGGCGGGCCGCGGTGCTCGTGCTCTTCGGCGTGCTCGACGCCGTGCCGGCCCACGGGCGCGGTGACGGGCACGTGCCGGCCGACCTCGACGTGCTGCTGCAGCGTCGCGCGGCGACCCTCGGGCACCATCCCGGGCAGGTCGCGTTCCCCGGCGGGGGCATCGACCCCGACGACGACGGGCCGGTCGGCGCGGCGCTGCGCGAGGCCGTGGAGGAGACCGGCCTCGACCCGAGCGGCGTCGACGTCCTCGGGGAGCTGGCGGAGATCGCGTTGCCCGTCAGCGACAACCTCGTGACGCCCGTGGTGGGCTGGTGGACGCGCCCCTCGGCCGTCGCGGCCGTGGACCACCGCGAGGCGGTCGACGTCTTCCGTGCGCCCGTGGCCGACCTGCTTGACCCGGCACGCCGAGCGGTCGTCGTGCACCCCGTCCGGCGGGGGCGCGTCCGCACGCCCGCGTTCCAGCTGGACGGCGACGTGCTCGTGTGGGGCTTCACCGCGATCGTGCTGTCGGGCATCTTCGACGCCCTCGGCTGGACCGTGCCGTGGGACGACTCGCGGACCGTCACCCCGTGACCGCGCCGCTCCCCCGGCACCCGCTGATCGAGGTCGACGTCGACGCGGACCTCGCCCGGGCACTCCTGCGCGAGCAGCACCCCGACCTCGCCGGCCTGCCCCTGCACGGTCGCACCAACGGCTGGGACAACCTCACGTGGCGGCTCGGCGACGACCTGGCGGTGCGGTTCCCGGTGCGCGCGCTGTCGTCCGAGCTGGTCGAGCGCGAGCAGCGGTGGCTGCCGGTGCTCGCCGGGCGGGTGCCGGTGCCCCTGCCCGTCCCGCTGCGCGCCGGCCGCCCGGGTGCCCGCTACCCGTGGACGTGGAGCGTCGTGCCCTGGCTGCACGGCGACGTCGTCGCGGCCACGGAGCCGACGTCGCGCACGGCCTGGGCGCCGGCTCTCGCCGACGCACTCGCCGCGCTGCACGTGCCGGCGCCGGCCGACGCCCCGCCGAACCCCTACCGCGGCGTGCCGCTGGCCGAGCGCGACGACGTCGTCGTCCCCCGGTTCACCGACGCCGTCCCGCACGTCGACGCGCTGCGCGCCGCATGGGGCGACGGGCTCGCGGCCCCGCCGTGGGCCCGCCCGGCGGTGTGGCTGCACGGCGACCCGCACCCCGGCAACCTGGTGAGCCGGGACGGCGCCCTGGCGGGCCTGCTCGACTTCGGCGACCTGACCTCCGGCGACCCGGCGTCCGACCTCGCGACGGCGTGGCTCACGTTCGACGCGGCGGGCCGGGCGGCCTTCCGCGCCCGCACGGACGCGCTGCGCGGGTGGGACGACGCCACGTGGGTGCGTGCCCGCGCGTGGGCGGCCGCCCTCGTCCCCGTGCTGCTGGCGCACCCCGACGAGTACCCGCTCATGGCCGCGGTCGGCCGGCACGCGGCCGAGCAGGTGGCGGAGGCCTGACCACATCCCCGGCGGCCTCGACCGCGCCGGGGACGGCGGGCGCTCACGGCCAGACGTGCGCCACGGTCCGCTCGTACGAGCGGCGGACCATCGCCTCGAGCACGTCCAGGTCGACGGTGTCGAGGCGCTTGAGGTACAGGCACGACGCGCTGGTCGTGTGCGGCCCCAGGCGCGCCAGGTCGTCCTCGAACCCGTCGAACCCGAGCGGGAGGTACACCGTGGTGCTCGCCCTGCGCGGTGAGAAGCCGGCCGCCGCGGCGTCGCCCTCGCGCCCCGACGCGTACCGGTAGTGGTACCGGCCGAACCCGACGATCCCACCGCCCCACATCCGCGCCGGCTGGCCCGTCGCGCGCTCGTGGAGCGGGACGAGGAGCCGCGCCTCCGCGCGGCGTCGCGCGTCCGGGACCGCCGCGAGGAACGCGTCGACGTCGCCCACGCCCTCACCCGCACCGTGCACCGTGTCCGCCACGGACCGAGCATGGCACCGCCCACCGACGGCGCGGAAGCCGCGGCTGCCCGCGACGCACCGACGCGGGGACGGCGACGGCCCGCCGGCTCCCCCGAGGGGGGCCGGCGGGCCGTGGACCGTGCGCGTCGTCAGCCGACGAGCGAGCGCAGCACGTACTGCAGGATGCCGCCGTTGCGGTAGTAGTCCGCCTCGCCGGGGGTGTCGATGCGGACGACCGCGTCGAACTCGACGACCGAGCCGTCGCCCTTCGTCGCGGTGACCCGCACCGTGCGCGGCGTGGTGCCCTCGTTGAGCGCCGTGACGCCCGCGATGTCGAAGGTCTCCGTGCCGTCCAGGCCGAGCGAGTCGGCCGTCTCGCCCTCGGGGAACTGCAGGGGCAGCACGCCCATCCCGATGAGGTTCGAGCGGTGGATGCGCTCGAACGACTCGGTGATGACGGCGCGCACGCCGAGCAGGCGGGTGCCCTTCGCGGCCCAGTCGCGCGACGACCCCGAGCCGTACTCCTTGCCACCGAGGACGACGAGCGGGATGCCGGCGTCCTGGTAGGCGACGGAGGCGTCGTAGATCGTCGTCTGCTCGCCCGTGAGGTGGTTGACCGTGAAGCCGCCCTCGACGCCCGGGACGAGCTGGTTGCGCAGCCGGATGTTCGCGAACGTGCCGCGGATCATGACCTCGTGGTTCCCGCGGCGCGAGCCGTAGGAGTTGAAGTCGCGGCGCTCGACGCCGTGCTCCGCGAGGTACAGGCCCGCGGGGCTGTCGGCCTTGATCGAGCCGGCCGGGCTGATGTGGTCGGTGGTGACCGAGTCGCCGAGCTTCGCCAGCACGCGTGCACCCGAGATGTCCGTGACCGGCTCCGGCTGCGCGCCCATGCCCTCGAAGTACGGGGGCTTGCGGACGTAGGTCGACTCGGCGTCCCACGCGAACGTGTCGCCCTCGGGCGTCGGCAGCGACCGCCACCGGTCGTCGCCCGCGAACACGTCGGCGTAGTCCGACTCGAACATCTGCCGGTCGATCGAGGCGTCGATCGTCGCCTGCACCTGCTCCGGCGCGGGCCAGATGTCCCGCAGGAACACGGGCTCGCCGGCCTCGGTGGTGCCGAGCGGCTCGTTCTCGAAGTCGAAGTCCATCGTGCCGGCCAGCGCGTACGCGATGACGAGCGGCGGCGACGCGAGGTAGTTCATCTTCACGTCGGGGTTGATGCGCCCCTCGAAGTTGCGGTTGCCGGAGAGCACCGAGACGACCGACAGGTCGTGCTCGTTGACCGTCGCGGAGATCTCGTCCGCGAGCGGGCCGGAGTTGCCGATGCACGTGGCGCACCCGTAGCCGACCAGGTGGAAGCCGAGCTTCTCGAGGGACGGCCACAGGCCGGCCTTCTCGTAGTAGTTCGTGACGACCTGCGAGCCCGGCGCCATCGACGTCTTGACCCACGGCTTGGCCGTGAGCCCCTTCTCCACCGCGTTCTTCGCGAGCAGCGCGGCGGCGAGCATGACCGACGGGTTGGACGTGTTCGTGCAGCTCGTGATCGACGCGATGACGACGTGGCCGTGGTCGAGCTCGGTCGTCGTCCCGTCGGCGAGCGTGACCGGCACGCGCTTGTGGGGACGGCGCGCCGCGTCGCCGCGCTCCACCTGCGACGGCTTGTCCGAGCCGTCCGTGTGCTCGCCGGCGGCGATCGGGTCGGAGGCCGGGAACGTCTCGACGACCGACTCGTCGAGACCGGTGAACGACGCCGCCTCGTGCGGGTCGACGTAGTCGAGGATCGAGGTCGCGAACGACTCCTTGGCCGCCGACAGCTCGATCCGGTCCTGCGGGCGCTTCGGGCCGGCGATCGACGGGACGACCGTCGACAGGTCGAGCTCGAGGTACTCCGAGAACACGGGCTCGACGTAGGACGCCGCGCTCGGGTCGTGCCAGAGGCCCTGCTCCTTGGCGTACGCCTCGACGAGCGCGAGCTGCTGCTCGGACCGGCCGGTCAGGCGCAGGTAGTCCATCGTCACGCCGTCGATCGGGAAGATCGCGGCGGTCGAGCCGAACTCCGGGCTCATGTTGCCGATGGTCGCCCGGTTGGCCAGCGGCACCGACGCGACGCCGTCGCCGTAGAACTCGACGAACTTGCCCACGACGCCGTGCTGACGCAGCTGCTGCGTGATGGTGAGCACCACGTCGGTCGCGGTCACCCCGGACGGGATCCGCCCGGTGAGCTTGAAGCCGACGACGCGCGGGATCAGCATCGACACCGGCTGGCCGAGCATGGCCGCCTCGGCCTCGATGCCGCCGACGCCCCAGCCGAGGACGCCGAGGCCGTTGACCATCGTCGTGTGCGAGTCGGTGCCGACGCACGTGTCGGGGTACGCGCGGCCGTCGCGGACCATGACGCCGCGGGCCAGGTACTCGATGTTGACCTGGTGGACGATGCCGGTGCCCGGGGGGACGACCTTGAAGTCGTCGAAGGCCGTCTGACCCCAGCGCAGGAACTGGTAGCGCTCACGGTTGCGCTCGTACTCCAGCTCGACGTTGCGCTCGAAGGCGTCCCGACGGCCGGCGACGTCGATCTGCACCGAGTGGTCGATCACGAGCTCCGCCGGCGCGAGCGGGTTGATCCGCGACGGGTCGCCGCCGAGGTCGCCGACGGCCTCGCGCATCGTGGCGAGGTCGACGACGCAGGGCACGCCGGTGAAGTCCTGCATGATCACGCGCGCGGGCGTGAACTGGATCTCGGTGTCGGGCTGCGCCGTCGGGTCCCAGCCGGCGATCGCGCGGACGTGGTCCGCGGTGATGTTGGCGCCGTCCTCCGTGCGCAGGAGGTTCTCGGCGAGGATCTTCAGGCTGTACGGCAGCCGCTCCACACCGGGGACCGCGGAGAGTCGGAAGATCTCGTACGAGTCGTCACCGACCTCGAGCCTTCCCTTCGATCCGAAGCTGTCGACGCTGCTCACGTGGGCTCCTTCGCTGGCGGGTGGCCGGGCGGTTCGGGGCCCGGCGGGGGCGGCCGGCGTCCAGCCTAGGACCGGGCGGCGCGACCGCGTGACGGGTCGCCGCCACCACCGGCAGCGGCACCCGTCGCAGATATCTCGATGTCGAGATACATCCTACCCGCTCGCCGGGCAGCCGTGCACGCAGGACGCGCCCGCGTCGCGCCCGGCCGGCGATGCTGCCGACGTCCGCCCCGACGTCCGCGCGCGCACGAGCGCGTCGCGTGCTCGGTGCGACACGTGCTCGGTGCGACGCGCGCTCAGTGCGGCGCTCGCTCCGCCTCGGCCCGCACCGCCTCGGCCGCACGCCGCTCCGCCTCCACGGCGCGCTGGTGCGCACGGCGGTCGTACTCGGCGGTGCCCTGCTTGTAGAGCTCCTGCGTCGCGACCCGGCTCGCCTCCGCGAGTCGCTGCCGCGCGTCCTGGGTGCCGGTCATGGTCCGCTCCCTCCGCCCCGGCCCGCGTCGTCGCCGGCCTGCTGCCCACGGTAGGACGGTCCCGCGCCGGGGTCGAGGGGGCGCCCCCGCCGGCCGGGCGCCGCCACGGCCCCGGGCGCCGTCTGCCGTCGCAGCACCGTCGTCCGTCACCTGCCGCAGAGGGGGGAGCACCGACGCGCCCGGCGGTGAGCACGGCGGACCGCGCCCGCCGTGCCCACCGTCGCAGGCACGCTCACCGCGTGAGGACGGCGACCGCCTCGAGGTGGTGCGTGTGCGGGAACAGGTCGTACCCCGTGATCGCGACGTCGGTCCAGCCGTGCGCGCCGAGCAGCGCGACGTCCCGCGCCAGGGCCGCCGGGTCGCACGCGACGTAGACGACGCGGTCCGGCCCCAGCGCCGCGACGGCGTCCACGACGCCGCGTCCCGCGCCCGTGCGCGGCGGGTCGAGCACGACGACGTCCGCGCGCGCGGCGACCGGCGCGCCGCCACGCCCGCGCAGGGCG